>JAEDDX010000063.1 GCA_016293615.1 Acetatifactor sp. | reverse complement strand
TGGGGAGGCTTGAGATAATGAGAAAATATATCAATAATGAAATTTAATGAGAAAACATGTTGACAAGAACAGTTAGTCATATTAAACTCAACATGGTTAGAAAGAACTAACCTTCTTGATGCTGTATTGATAAACAGCATACTACGGAGTGGAAAGGTCGGAAACTGGGCCGGCGTTACCGTAGAGAAGAAGGAAAGCCCAATCAAAAGGTCTTATTATGACGGAAAGGAAGAATTAGTTGCTGTAGACTTACCGGGAGCTTATTCCATGTCTCCATTTACATCGGAGGAAAGTATTACCAGTGCCTATGTAAAGAATGAGAATCCTGATGCAATTATTAATATTGTGGATGCTACGAATTTAAGTCGAAGTCTTTTCTTTACCACACAGCTTTTAGAACTTGGCATTCCTGTGGTGGTTGCACTGAACAAGAGTGATATTCCTGATTGCCCTTTTGGAGGATTGCGGATACATGGCAAGAGCAACCGTCGTTCTGGATCCTATTTTTAAGAGAGTGGGACTTTCCGGCAAATCTGTCATTCCTATGGTAATCGGTACCGGATGCGCCATTCCGGGTATTATGGCATGCCGCACCATCCGCAATGAGAGAGAAAGAAGAGCAACAGCAATGCTGACACCGTTTATGCCTTGTGGAGCCAAGCTCCCTGTTATTGCATTGTTTGTGGGTGCATTTTTCCCGGATACACCTTGGGTAGGACCGCTCATGTACTTTGTTGGTATTGTATTAATTCTCCTTGCAGCGTTATTGATAAAAGCGATTACAGGATTTAGATACAGGAAATCTTTCTTTATTATCGAATTACCGGAGTATAAAATTCCAAGTATGAAGAGAGCGATCGTTTCTATGCTCAGCCGAGGCAAGGCATACATCATCAAGGCAGGAACCATTATTTTTGTATGTAATACCATCGTACAGATTATGCAGTCCTTTGACTGGCATCTGCAGGTGGTGGAGGAAGGAATGGAAAGCACTTCCATCCTTGCTTCCATTGCTTCCCCGATTGCAGTTATCTTAGTGCCAATCGTTGGTATAGCAGCATGGCAGCTTGCAGCGGCAGCGGTAACTGGTTTTATTGCAAAAGAAAATGTGGTAGGTACACTTGCGGTATGCTATGGCTTAAGTGCTTTTATTGATACAGAAGAGCTTGCACTTGTTGGTGATGGTAATGTGGTAGCATCTGCAATGGCGATTACGAAGGTAGCAGCTCTTGCATTCCTGATGTTTAACTTATATACACCGCCTTGTTTTGCAGCGCTTGGCGCCATGAACTCAGAAATGCAGAGCAAAAAGTGGCTGTGGGGAGGCATTGCCCTTCAGCTGGGAACAGGTTACACAGTCGCTTTTCTGGTATACCAGATAGGTACACTGATTACGACAGGTAAGCTTGGAAACGGATTTGTTCCGGGACTTATTGCTGTGATGGCTATGGTTGCTGTTTTAGTTGGACTTGTTCATAAAACGAATAAGCAGTTTGTATCAGAGTATGAATTAAAAAAGGCGGTATAAGATAGACTGTCTTATAGATTCAGCCAGAAAGGAGCTACGATGGAGAATTTGATTATCATTGGAATTCTGATGGTTTTAGTAGGTGCAGCAGTCCTTTACATATGGAAGGAAAAGAAGAAAGGCACCAGATGTATCGGATGTCCGGCTGCAGGGTGCTGCCAGGCAAATGGATGTGGAGAGGTAAAGAGAAACTGTAATTGCCATACTGATAGCAATTAAGACTATGCCTGCACTTTTTTGTGCAGGCATTATTTATAGAGATATTCTTATTGAAAATGTGAAAGGAGCAAAAATTTGGAAAAGGACGTGATAAAATCGGAAAACAAATTAGCAGCGAACTATCACAGGACAAGAATGCAGAAAGAAATGGTGTTACAGAGCCTAAAAGAAAACGGATGCAGAATAACGAAACAGAGAAAGATTTTATTAGACATTATATTACAGGAGGAATGTGCGTGCTGTAAGGAAATATATTATAAAGCGGTTGCAGTAGATCCTTCCATTGGTGCTGCCACAGTATATCGAATGGTTCATCTCTTAGAAGAAATAGGAGCCATCAGTCGAAAGAATATGTATCATATTTCCTGTGGTATGAATTGTGGCAGAGAAGGTATCTGCATGATTGAATTAGACGACAAAAGCATTTGCAGATTATCATCCGGTGAATGGTACAATGTGATATCGGAAGGTCTGCGGTGCCTGGGATATGCGGGTACACAGAAAGTTGCAAGTGTTGTTGTAGAACCATGTGATATGGAGTGTAAATGATAAAAGATCTCAACAATGAGATTTGCATAGAAGTACATTCTTTAGAGAGGTATCATATATTTTCAAAGGTAAAATGACTTTCCCGAAGGAAAGCAGTTGACGAAAGACCATACATACAGGTAAAATAGAAGAAAACAGGAGCGCAAAAGCGCTCGCTGCATACGCAGGAGAGGATATTTCATGGAGACATTATATACATTTGAGGATCTTGGGTTTCACGATTTTATTTCAATCATTGTGCCGCACTTTCCGCAGGGTGCCTATCGTTATACGACATTGAAGATAAAAAAGGACACCAATGCAGTGAAGGAATTTCTTCTGCACAGTCTGATCACCTATATGAGAACAGCGGGCGAGGGACATGATTTTGCGGGAGAATTCTTCGGCGGAGTTGCCTATATGATGGACGGAAGCCTCATTATCGCCTACAACGGAATGGATGCCGACGCGGATAAGCTGTACGCCCAGGGCATTGAGCCCGACCATTATGCCAATGTGCAGACCCCCGACGGACAGCCCTTTGCCGACAATAAGGAGTTCATCAGCACGATGTTCAATATCAGAATCCCCAAAGGACTTTCGCTGATCCAGGAAATCGAAAGCCCTGATCCGGAGTGTTATCACTTCAGAATCATCCACGCGAGAGCGACCGACGAAAGATAGTAACAGTTCACTTTCCAGATGCCGGTACAGGCATCGGGTTATTTCATATAAAGAGGAGGAATCTCAATGGAGTATCATGTTTCAACGGCCGCCATGGCGGCAATGACGATTTCGCTGATTGCAGGGGTGGTGATCCCGCTTGGGCTGTTTTTGGTGTTACGGTTTCGTTACAAATGCAAAATCGTTCCCTTTTTTGTCGGCTGCGGGACCTTTGTGGTCTTTGCGATGGTTCTGGAATCCCTGCTGCACAGAGCAGTATTGGCCGGCAGTCTCGGAAAAGTACTGACGGAGAATATCTGGCTGTATGGTCTGTACGGTGCGCTTGCAGCTGCGACCTTTGAGGAAGTGGGAAGATACATTTCCATGCGTATTCTGCATGCCCGCAAAGTGACCGATGCCGGGACGGGACTGATGTTCGGCGCCGGACACGGCGGCTTCGAGTGCTTTTACATTCTGGTGGTAGGAATGTGCAGCAATCTGATGGTCGCTGCCATGGTCAATTCCGGCCGCCTGGAGGAGATCACGAAAATGCTCCCCGCGGACCAGCAGGAAGCATTCCTGGTGCAGATTGATGTTCTGGCAAGCACGGGGGCTGCCATGTTTTTGGTGGGTGTGCTTGAGAGGCTGATTGCCGTGACGGGACATATGGTCATGTCCGTTCTTGTGTGGAGAAGTGTATCCGCAAAGGGGCAGGGCTTCTGTTTCCTGCTTGCGTTTGCGATGCATTTTGCGATGGACTTTGCGGCAGTGATGATCAGCAGGTTTTTTGGTGTGGCCGTGACGGAGCTTGTCATCGCGATCATCGTGCTTGCCTTTTTGCTGTTGACCGTCAAACTGTGTCAGAATAAGAGTGCGGAATAGGATCATGACAGATGAAAATCAATCGAGTTGAGGAATTGGTGGGAATTACCAAAAAGAATATTCGCTTCTATGAGGAGCAGGGACTTTTGAACCCTTCCCGGAATCCGGAAAACGGTTACAGGGAGTACACGGAGAACGATGTCAAAGCGTTGGAGAGAATCAAGCTGCTGCGTAAGCTGTCTGTTCCCATCGAAGAAATCCGCATGCTACAGGAGGGAAAGCTTGGATTTTCGGACTGTATGGAAAGACATATCATCTATCTGAACCATAAACAGCATGATATCGGTCTGATCATGGAGTTATGCACCGGAATGAGCAAGGAGGTCGCGTCCCTGGAGATGCTGGACGCTTCGAAATATTTGGGGGAGATGGAACGGCTCGAGGAGGAGGGAACGCACTTTATGGATATTGAAAAGAAGGATATCAGAAAGAAAAAGATCGGTCCCATCATTGCAGCGGCTTTTTTTGTGGCGCTCATGCTGGCGCTTATGGCGCTGTTCTGCTGGGCTTATGTCACGGAACCCATGCCCGTCGGCATACTGCTTCTGATGACCCTGCCATTGCTTGCGGTAATGATCGGTGTGGTATGCGCACTGATTCTTAGATTAAGAGAGATCAACGGAGGAGAAGAAGATGAAGCTAGTAAATATTGACTGTATTCCCGGAAAACAGATCGAGGCGCTCGGGATCGCAAAAGGAACCGTTGTGCAGTCCAAAAACATCGGCCGCGACTTCATGGCAGGAATGAAGACCCTGGTGGGCGGAGAGATCGCCGGTTACACGGAGATGCTGATTGAAGCACGCCAGATTGCGACCAAGAGAATGGTGGACGAGGCAGTTGCCATGGGCGCCGATGCAATTGTGGGCGTCCGCTACAGCTCATCCGCTGTGATGCAGGGAGCGGCAGAGGTGGTCGCTTACGGCACCGCCGTTAAGATTCTGGATTGATACCAAAGCGCTGTGTGTCCGGTGGCAGACACACAGCGCTTTTACTTGTGTTAATCATTCAATTCAAAATCCATCTCAAGCAGCAGGCTCATGTCGGCACCCGGTTCTGCGACCAGTCTTCTGGACTGATTCAGGATCGCTTCCTCCAGCTTGTTTCGAACGAGACGACCGTTTCCGGCATCCATCGCCCGGGTAGCCTGCACCATGTTGAAGTAGGACAGGAGTGCGGGTTCTGCGGCCTCATCGATCTTGTAGCCCTTGGACTTAGCGGTAAGCTTGCCGATGGCAAGAAGCTCTTCGCCGGTATAGTCGGGGAAGTCGATGATATTGGGGAAACGGCTCTTTAATCCCGAATTGGACTCCAGGAAGGTCTGCATTTCGTTGGAGTAACCCGCCAGAATCACGATCAGATCGTCTCTGTTATCCTCGATTGCCTTCACCAGGGTGTCGATGGCTTCCAGACCGAAGCTGTCTTCCCTGCCGCGATGGAGGCTGTACGCCTCATCGATGAAAAGGACGCCGCCGAGGGCGGATTTTACCACCTGGTTCACCAAAGGGGCAGTGTGACCGACATAGCGGCCTACCAGATCCGCTCTGGAAACCTCTACCAGCTGTCCGCCGGAGAGAACGCCGATCGCCTTGAGGTATTTGCTGACGATACGGGCAATGGTCGTCTTACCGGTGCCGGGATTCCCCGTGAAAATCATATGTTTGTTGACTTCGCCGGCTTTTAAGCCTGCCTCACGCCTGCGTTTCTGCACGCCGAAATATTCTTCCAGACTGTAGATATAGTCCTTGACTTCCTTCAGACCCACGATGGAATCCATTTCCGCTTTGACACTGTCAAGCTCGCCGTTGTAACCGCCGGGAAGGAGAGCGTTCATGGAAATCCTCTCTTCCCCTGCGACGATGACGGGTTTGCCGTCGTCACACTGAAGAGTCAGCGCGTTGGTTTGAAGGTCGTCGCGCTCCAGCCGAAGCTCGGTCAGAGCCTTTACGGTATCCATGTAACCGTTCAGTACGCCGGACAGTGCGCGCCCCTTGGAAGTTAAAGAGAGCAGGTACTCGCGGAAGGACTCTTCCACGGTAATATCGTAGTTGAGCTGTTTTTTGCATTTGTCGATCAATTGCTTCTCGCGCTCTGCGGAGATCTTTTTTACCGCTTCCTCATCGAGAGCGGCGGTCTGACAGATGTCGCCCAGAGCATTGACAAAGGGCGCACCCATAATACCGGCGAGCTTATCCACCGGTTTGGAACTGATAAAGAGCAGGTATTTGCCTTTGGCCTCGAAGGAGCCGATGGCGTTGCCGGCAAAGGCGTTGGCAACATTGATCAGCTGTCCGTTCTGCATAATGTATCGCTCGGCAAGTCTGCATTCTCCGGTGGAGACGAGGTCGCTTAACCTTGTCAGCATAGAGATGTGACAGGCTTCTATGTTTTCGAAGGCGATCAAAGACGAGTCACTCTGCAGCGCCGCATAGAGGTCCTGCAGGAAAAGCTTTTCTTCGTTGGCGGTGGGATACAGGGACAAGTCGATGGTGCAGATGCCGGGGTTTTTGATGATACGCCGTTTGGAAAGCTCCTCCGCCAATACAGTGAGAGCGTAGTGCTTGCCGGTACAGGCGGGTCCCGTGATGAATATGCTGTTCATGGCATCATTGCTGTCCCGCTCGGAGACAAAGGGGCGCTTGAAGGCGATGACGAGCTTTTTCAGAAAATCGTCCTGCCCAAAGACCGCTTTCCTGAGCGCGTCCGTAAGTCCGTTGAACTGATCCAGAACCTTAGCAGGCTCCGAAAGTACTTCGGGTACAGGCTCTTTGATGCCGAAATCCATGGCGATGCTGGCATTCAGCTCCTTGATGCTGGCTGAAATGTCTTCGGCAGTGTGTGTGGTAGCTTTTTCCAGGGCAGCCTGTGCTTTGGCAGCTTTTTCTGCGGAATCGCGCAGGGTATCCAGGGTTATGGGGGCAGCAGCCTGCGCCTTAGCCTTCTCGGGAGCGATTGCCTGCAGATTCTCCAGGAAGGTGCCGCCGTACTTCTTCTGACGTTTTTTTGCGGCTTCAATTTCCTCTAAAGTGTAGTTGGGCCTTCCCGCACTGCCCAGGTTACTGAAAATATCGTCCATATTATAACTCATGAGTTTCCTCCGTGATTTGACTGATGACATAAACGCAACGATAATATTATAACACAAGTAGGGCGGAATGAGAATACAAAATTGGGACAAACTAGATATGCGGCAGTGTTGTGGGCGAAACGGACAGAAAGGATGTGGAAGATGGCGACGCTTTGCTGGCTATGCGGTATCGGGTTTGTGGGATTGATCGCACTGGTGATGTATTGTTGTGCGGTGGTTGCCGGAGATACGGATGAGGAAATGGGGCTGAAATAGCCCCCGCTCCTGCAAAAGTGCATAAAAAACACACAGAAATTTCACAGGGAATTTATTGACTGCGGACTGTTTGGTTGATAATATTAACTATATGGCGAAGAGCCGGAAAACCATAAATCAACAACAGGGAAAAGGAGCGGTTATGTTAGATCGGTTTCGGGAGCAGAAAAAGAGTGTTCAGGTTTTGTTTATTTTAAGAATGTTTTGCTGGATTACGGCAGCTTCGGCCACCCTTTACTGGATTTGGTGGTCGTTCCACCTCTATAACATCGGCATTCATGATGTGCATGAGTATGCGGGCAATCTGCGCCCGGTGTTCGGCTGGGGACTGTTTATTGCCCTGGTAAGTGTGATCATCAGCTTTATCCTGCGTGCCATCAGCGATGAAATCAAGCGTCAGGAGCAGGAGAAGAGAGACCACGACATAAAGTAGGTTGCAGAGATCCGGCATTTATGGTAGAGTGAAAGTGTCGGAGGAAGCCGATAATGAGATAATATGAGAGGGATACATATGAAGAAAAGATGGATGGCAGTGCTGTTTATTCTGCTCATGGTTGTGCAGCTTGCAGCCTGCGGACGTACCTGTAAAGAGAAGGACTGCAAGGAAGAGATATACGACGACGGTTACTGCAAGTATCATTACTACATGAATGTCGGAGATAATCTCCTCCAGGACATTCAGGGAATGTTTGAACAGAAAGAATAGATACAGGAGAGCAGCCCGCACTTTTGTGGGCTGTTTTGTTATTTACAGCATTATGAGGAAAGACTGACGAGAGGAGAACAGATATGTTACCGTTTCAATATTATGCGCCTACAAAGGTCGTATTCGGACCTGAGAGGGAGAAGGAGACCGGCAGACTGGTGAGGGAATTCGGAGGAAAGAAGGTGCTGATCCACTATGGCGGGGGCAGTGTCATCCGCTCCGGACTGCTGGAGCGTGTGAAGGCTTCCCTTGACGCCGAGGGCATTGCGTATTGGGAACTCGCAGGTGTGGTGCCCAACCCCAGACTTTCTCTGGTATACGAGGGAATCGAACTGTGCAGGAAGGAGGGAGTGGACTTCATCCTGGCAGTGGGCGGCGGCAGTGTGATTGACTCTGCGAAGGCCATTGGTTACGGTACTGCCAACGAGGGGGATGTCTGGGATTTTTTCGAAGGAAAGCGCAAAGCAGATGCCTGCACACCTCTTGGCGTCGTCCTGACTCTCGCGGCGGCCGGCAGCGAGATGAGCAGCTCCTGTGTGATCACGAAGGAGGAAGGAGGGCTGAAGCGCGGTTACGGCAGTGACCTCGGACGCCCGAGGTTTGCGGTTTTGAATCCGCAGCTGACTGCGACCCTGCCTGACTATCAGACGGCCTGCGGCTGTACGGATATCTGCATGCATACGATGGAACGATATTTTACCAACAGCGGCACCATGGAAATCACGGACCGGATCGCGGAGGGGCTGCTTTGTACCGTGATGGAGAATGCTCTGATTCTGGCAAAGGATCCTCAGAACGCTGACGCACGGGCAGAAGTCATGTGGGCAGGAAGCCTTTCGCACAATGGGCTGACCGGCTGCGGCAGTGACGGCGGAGACTGGATGCCGCATAAGCTGGAGCATGAATTGAGCGGGATGTTCGATGTGGCGCACGGTGCCGGACTGGCCGCCCTGTGGGGAAGCTGGGCGCGGTATGTTTACTTAGACTGCCTTCCCCGATTCAAACGCTTCGCCCTCCGGGTCATGCATGTCGACTGTGAGGGTACGGATGAAGAAATCGCCCTCAGGGGAATTGAGGCAGTCGAACAGTTTTTCGGGAAGATTGGTATGCCTATAAGCATCCCGGAACTGGGCATCACGCCCACCGGGGAGGAACTGTCCGAACTGGCGCGCAAGTGTGCGCTGGGCGTCGGGGGCAGCAAGGGAGCTGCAAAACGACTCTATGAGGCTGATATGCTGCGCATTTATCAGGCGGCAATGGGGAAATGAGCGATTCGTATCACCTAAATTGAGGAAAAACAGTACTGTTTTGAAGGTGTATGATTCATATTATTGACAATCTATGGCAAATAATAGTAAAATATAGGTGTTGGGTTCTTATTTACAAAAATGGAGGGTATAGAGATGGCATTTTTTGACAATTTTAGTAAAAAGGTTTCTGACGCAAGCCAGACAGCAATTCAGAAGACCAAGGATCTTGCGGAGATCACGAAGCAGAATTCCGCTATCAGCGACGAGGAGAGAAAGATCAAGGCTAACTACGAGAAGATCGGTAAGCTCTATGTAGAGAAGTTTGCTGACAGCGCTGACGAAGCATTTGCAGAGATGATCGCGCAGATCGCAGAGTCCAATGCGAAGATTGCTGAGTGCAAGAAGAAGATCCAGGAAGTGAAGGGTGTTGCTGTTTGTCCTAACTGCGGCTCCGAGGTTCCCAAGGATTCTCAGTTCTGCCCCGGCTGCGGCACCAAGATGGAAGTGCCCGTTGCAGAGGCTCCCGCAGTAGAAGCACCTGCAGCAGAAGCTCCCGCAGAGACACCTGCACAGGAATAATTTTTAAAACTTAATATGTTACAGGACGAGACCTCTTTGCCGGTATCCGGCAGAGAGGTCTTGTCTTGTATCAGCTGCAAAGTTATGATAGAATCAGTCTGAACTGATACCGAAAAACGATTGAGGAGGGCACTGAAGTGATACGAAAGATAAGAGAATGGCTCAGCGTGCAGCTAGCCAAAAATCCGGAGAGGATGGTGCTTGGAGCTATCTTGCTGATCAATGTCATCTTTTTCCTGCTTTCGGCGCTGGTCATCAGTCAGCTGAATGTGGCAGGCACGGAAAAGATGGGATTTTTGGAAGCCGCGTTCTGTACGATCACGATGATTCTGGACGCGGGATGCATCCAGTTTGTCATTGAAGATATCGGAACTGCCGGCGTATTGACAGCGATCATCTGTCTGGGCATCATCATGATCGGTATGGTATTGTTTACCGGTGCCGTAATCGGTTACATTACCAACTATATTTCCGGTTTTATCGAGAATTCCAACGCGGGTTCGCGAAAGCTTGAACTTTCGAACCATGTGGTAATTCTCAACTGGAACACCAGGGCGTCAGAGATCATCAATGACCTTCTTTACAGCGGGAAGAAGGAAACGATCGTGGTCCTGGTCGGCTCCAAACAGGAAGAGATCAAGAAAGAAATCGAGGAACGCCTCTCGGATACGATTGCTAAGGAGAATACCTACCTGAGAAAAACCGTTCAAAACAAGCCTTTTTGGCAGAGGGCATTGATTTATCATCGTGAAAAACTGAAGAAAAACGTCACTGTTCTGGTCAGGGAAGGCGATGTCTATTCGTTCAAGCAGCTGAGCGATATTTCGCTGGAACGTGCGAAGACGATCGTGATTCTCGGCAATGAGATCTACAATTTTGACATTGGGGAGAGAAAAACCAACCGTGAACACGGGAATTCTCTGATCGTAAAGACCCTGATGCAGGTTGCGGACATCACTTCTGCGGATTATTCTGACGAGAACCAGAAGATCATCGTGGAGGTGGCGGATGAATGGACCTGGGACCTGGTCAATAAGATTATTAAATATAAGCAGGTAAACGGTAAGTGTAACATTGTTCCCGTGCGTATTTATAAGATACTGGGCCAGCTGTTGTCGCAGTTCTCGCTGATGCCGGAACTGAACCTTGCCTATCGGGAATTGTTCTCCAATAAGGGCGCGTCCTTTTTCTCCAAAGACCTGGATGTGGAGAAGGCCGCCGTCGGGACGACTTTGGCGGGGGACAGAGACACAATAGAGCAGAACTATATTCGGGATTTCTTTGCGCATAACCTCCATGCCATCCCCCTGACGCAGATGAAGAACGATAAGGATTCCCACTTCTTCTATGCGGCAGGCAGACAGAAGGATATTGACCGCGTGGAAGAGGTACCTGCTACTGATTACCGTGTGGAGTGGAACAAAGCTTACAGGCTTCAGAAGAAGACCGTCATTATCCTCGGACACAACAGCCGCTGTGATCACATTATGCAGGGATTTGAGGCCTTCTGCGGCGAATGGGGAGAGAAGGATGAGCATGGACATATCAGGACGGAGAAGATTCGTCAGGATATTCTGGAAATCGTTGTCATCGATGAGGAAACCTATCTGGAGAAGATGGATTACTACAGGGAGTATCCTTTTGTGGTAACCAGACCCGCCATGAGCTGTGACCGGGATACCATTTGCACCATCATTGAAGAGGTAGTGGCCAACAATCAGTTTGACACCAGTGTGCTGATTTTGTCCGACGACTATGCACCCGCGGAAGAAATAGACGCCAACGCCCTGTCCAACCTGATCATCGTGCAGGACATCATCGATGAAAAGAAGAAGAGCAATCCGGATTTCGACCCGGAGAGCATCGATGTCATCGTAGAGATCATCGATCCGAAGCACTATGATGTTGTCAATACCTACAGTGTGAATAATGTCGTTATCAGCAACCGTTACATCAGTAAAATGGTGACGCAGATCGGTGAAAAGGAGGCTCTGTATGAGTTCTATCGAGACATATTGACCTATGACGCTGCGGACGCCGAGAACTTCGAGAGCAAGGAAATCTATACGAAGAAGGTGAGCAGGCTCTTTACAAAACTTCCGGCTCCCTGCAGAGCGGATGAATTGATCCGTGCGGTGTACAACGCCTCCACGGATCCGGCAAATGAAGTCAAGAATCCGACCCTCGTCCTTGGCTACATTAAGCCGGGAGGAAGGATGGTTCTGTTCAGCGGAGACCAGACGAAGATTCCGGTGGAGCTGGAGCCGAATGACAAGCTGATCGTCTTCAGCTATCATTGAGACAGACATATGTGCAAAAAAAGAGCCCCCCTGTGCCGTACTTGCGGCAAGGGGGGCTTTTTGTGTGCTTTCTTCCGAAAAGGGGATGGGAAGAGTATCAAAAAATTAAGAATTCAGATACTTGTCTCATATTCACATTTCCCGTATAATACATACGGCTGAGGGCAGGATAATAGAGCCAAATCCTGGCTTTGTTGCCCGGAAGATAGTTTGATGGGATTGGATCAATGATGTGGAGTAAAAAGGATAAGAAATATTTCGTATTTGCCGGAGTCGGAGCGGCGGCCTGTCTGTGCCTTGGAATCATCACATGGAAGCTGGACGCAACGACAACCAACGGTAAGGTAGCCATGGAATCCGTGGAACAGTCTGCGAGTATTCAGGCGGTGGAAAGCAGCGTCCGGGAGGAGACTGAGGAACCGGAGGAATCCGGTACCGAGGAGAGCCCGGAGATTGAGAAAGAACTGACCGGAGCGCAAGAGCTGGACGAAGGGATGATCGTCGAGGCGCCCCGGTTTCTGGAGGTCGATGAGTTGAAGCCCTTGTTTCAGGAGCGGGAGAAGGAGGATGCGCGCTATTCGACTGTCATAGAGAAGATGGATTCCATGCCTAAGGCTTTGCTGATGGATCTGGCCGTGAACCCGGAGATGATCTCCTTTGTGGTCAATTTTCCTGACGGATACAGCGAAAACAGGGAGATTCGCGATGTGGAGATGCAATTGAAATGCCCTTTGTTTTTACAGTGGGATCCGCGCTGGGGATATGATCCTTACGGCGACGGCAGTACCATCGCAGTCAGCGGCTGCGGACCGACCGCCCTGGCCATGGTTGCCACGGCGCTGACGCAGGAGAAAATATCACCTGCCGAAATCGCCGCGTATGCGATGGACAACCAGTATTACTTAAGCGGCGTCGGCACGATGTGGAGTCTGATGACGAAGGGCGCAAAACAGTTTGGCTTAAGCTCTGAGCACATCTACTGGGGTGAGAGTCTTATGCGGGAGAAATTAAGGGCGGGAGAATTCCTGATTCTGTCCATGAAGGCCGGAGACTTTACCCTGAACGGTCATTTTATTGTCATCTATGACTGCGATGAAGAGGGCTTCTATGTAAATGACCCGATGTGTATCTACCGAAGCAAGCAGGTATGGACTTACGAACGGTTGAAGGATCAGATCAAGGGAGTCTGGGCACTGCACCTTTGGACGGAGGAAGATGATATCCGGGAGAGTGAGGCCGGGGAAGAGACGGAGGTTGAGCCGGAACAGATGCCGGAACCACAGCCTCCGGTAACGACCCCGGAACCGCCCTCGGAACAGCCGCCGGCACCACAGCCTCCGGTAACGACCCCGGAACAGCCCCCGGAACAGCCGCCGGCACCACAGCCGCCGGTAACGACACCGGAACCGACGCCCGAGCCGACGCCGGTACCGACACCGGAACCGACGCCCGAGCCGATGCCGGTACCAACGCCCGAGCCGACGCCGGTACCAACGCCGGAACAACCGCCGGTAATAACGCCGGAACCGACGCCGGAACCGACACCGGAACCGACACC
>JAEDDX010000062.1 GCA_016293615.1 Acetatifactor sp. | reverse complement strand
CGGACATACGGGGCTTGGCGCGGACGCCTTCCCAACATTACCCAATATGTCTGCAACCGGACATACGGGGCTTGGCGCGGACGCCTTCCCAACATTACCCGATATGTCTGCAACCGGACATACGGGGCTTGGCGCGGACGCCTTCCCAAAAAGAGTCGAGCTATCTCATCCAGTAACTAGCGCCGCCCACCAGGCTTAGGAAGTAGTAGAGGCCGCAATAAAGGTGCAGGCCGTAGATGAGGCCCAGGCCGATGCGGAGGGCACGCCACACTCCGGTGTTTTTCAGCTGCAGCCATTGTACCGCGCAGACGGTGAAGAGCACCGACAGGCAGAAGCTGTAGCCCCAGACAAAGTTGCCGTCCACGGCGCGGGTCCCCTGCTCCGACAGGCAGAGCGCTTCGAGGAAACCAAGCGCCGCCATGCAGACCGCAAAGAGATATTGTTTCCGGGTCGCCAGCTTTTTCACGGTCAAAGCGATCACCAACCCGCAGAAGCAGACAGAGCAAAGAACCGCCAGCTTCGGTATCGCGGTGTGCATGGAGAAGGTATACCAGGGGATAAAGGCAATGCCGTTTCCGGTTTCCTGTCCGAACAGCACCGCATTCTGCCATAGAATGACGAGGCCGCTTGGAAGAAGGGCTGAGCCGAAGGCAAGGATGCGGGAAAGCTTCACCCCGCGGAATAAATCAACGAGAAGGAACACTCCCATCACGGGGGAGAACGCCAGCAGAAAGCTGGGCTTGATCCCGGTGCAGAGAATGTTGATCAGGGCAAAGGCGCACCACTGTTTTCCGGTGATTCCTTCGGCGTAGGTTCGCTCCAGCTTCAGGTACATCAAAAACGCCGCCAGCGCCACCGGTTTCATGCAGATATAGGTGGAATTGTGCCAGATATTTGCCGACTGGTAGCTGACATAGCGAAACTCACCGACTCTGCTGATAAAGATGGGCATGACCAGATTCAGGGTCAGTGCCGCCAGAAGCGAGTGCCAGTTGCGCGTCATGCGAACGGAACCGGCGTCCTTACCGCAGTCGGCGCAGAAGCAGAACAGCTCTCTCGTCGCATAGACCGACGCGCAGGAGGCGGCGGCGAGAAGCAGGGCAATTCCGATCGTTGTCTTTCCAAACAGGAGGTAGAGGAACTGATAGGCGAAGGCAGTGAAGCTATAGTACCATCCGTCCTCAACGATCATACTGATATGTAAGGGCAGGTCCGACTGATACGGGCTTGCCTCCTGTCCCTCCCACACTGCAACGGATTGATGGTAGTAGAGCCAAAAGCACAGCACTCCGTACAAAAGCACCAGACCGGTCACTGCGATATGAAGCTGTTTTTCATGCTGCTGCATCCATTTCTGCATGGGTTTCCTTTCTGCCCGGATATCTGGCGTTTATTCCTCGGTTGTCTGCGCGCGGCGAAGCAGATCGTAGCGGTCTGCCTGCCCGGAGAGCTTTACCCACAGAATCTGACGGGAGTGGGGGCAGCTGTCCACAGGATTCATGTCCTGATCGTACATCGCTTCCACCAGCACCTCAACATTCTCTCCGTCCGGCTTCATGATCTCGATGGTCTCGCCGACGCTGAATTTATTTTTCTGCTCAAAGCGGACCAGGCCGTCTTTGATCTCTTCCGCGATCCCCAGATATACATATTCGTTGATATAGGTATTGTTGTCATAAATCTGCGTATTTTCATCCGGCTTTCCGAAGTAGAAGCCGGTCGTAAACTGGCGGTAGGTACACTTGGAGATCTCGCTGCGATACCAGGGAAGATTTGCCTCATACTGTTCCCTTGAAACCGCAAAATCGTCGAGCGCCTTTCTGTAGGTCCGCGCTACGGCCGCGACATACAGGGCAGTCTTCATGCGGCCTTCGATTTTCAGGCTGTCGATTCCGGCCTCCGCGAGCGCAGGGATGTGCTCGATCATGCACAGATCCTTGGAGTTGAAAATGTAGGTGCCGCGCTCATTTTCGTAGACGGGCAGGTACTCGCCGGGTCTGGTCTCTTCCACCACCGCGTATTTCCAGCGGCAGGGGTGTGTGCAGGCTCCGTGGTTGGCGTCCCTTCCGGTGAAATAATTGCTCAGCAGGCATCTTCCCGAGTAAGAGATACACATCGCGCCGTGAATGAAGCTCTCGATCTCCATCTCCTCCGGGATGTGCTCCCTGATCTGGCGAATCTCCTCCAGGGAAAGCTCCCGCGCGGAGACGACGCGCTTCGCACCCTGCTCCCACCAGAAGCGGTAGGTTAAGTAGTTGGTGTTGTTGGCCTGGGTGGAAATATGGATCTCAACCTCCGGCCAGACCTGTCTTGCGAGGGTGAACATTCCGGGGTCGGAAATGATCAGGGCGTCACAGGTCTCCGGCTTCATATCGCGAAGCTCGGCAAAGTATGCTTTTGCGCCCTCCAGATCATAGTTATGGGCCAGAATGTTGGCAGTCACATAGACCTTGACATTTCTCGCATGCGCGAAGGCAATTCCCTCCGCCATCTCTTCCATGGAGAAATTCTTCGCCTTGGCACGAAGGCCGAAGGCCTCCCCGCCGATATAGACTGCGTCCGCTCCGAATACGACGGCAGTCTTAAGCACTTCCAGACTGCTCGCCGGTATCAAAAGTTCTGTCTTTCTCATACATCACAGTTCCTTTCCCACATCGTGTTATGCCGGGATTCCTGTCCGGGACATTTTCTCGTACTGAGCGTCACGCCGTCCCCGACCGGCAATATCACGGTCTCCAGCCCGGGATGGTGCTTTAACTCGTACAAATACTCCCGCATGCGGGCATGAATCGTTCTGTTGCGCCTCGTCACGGCAAAGCGGGACTCTATGATGTCCCCGTCCTGCAGTACATTGTCGCTGACCAGGATTCCCCCGGGCGCCAGAAGTCTGATCACATCCGGCAGAAAACGAATGTACTGTCCCTTCGCCGCATCCATGAAGATCAGGTCAAAGCTGCCGTCCAGTCCGGCCAACACTTCGGCCGCATCGCCCTCCATCAGGGTAATGCGCTCCTGCGCTCCGGCTTTTTGGAAATTCTCCCGTGCGATCGGGATCCTCTTCTCGTACTTTTCAATCGTCGTGATGTGACAGTCCTCCGGTCCGTACTCGCTCATCAATAACGCAGAAAAGCCGATAGCAGTCCCGACTTCCAGGACATTCTTCGGCTTCAAAAGCGTCATCAGAAACTTCAGCAGACTCTGCATGGATCTGCGGATAATAGGGACCTCTGTCTCCAGGGCGTATTTTTCTATCTCATTCAAAAAAGGAGGGTTGCCTCTATCCAGGGAATCGATAAAGGCAGCCATTCTCTCATCAATTATCATGCGGTACTCCTGTTCCCTTCGGGCATGCGCGCCGTCTATTGTGCTTCCCCGGACTCACCCTCGGCCGTCATGGCCTCCATCATCTCCTCGGCGGTCATACCGGTGTTTAGTTCAAAGGTTCCGGTCTTGACATCCTCCCGGAATTCGGACGCATAATACTGTAAAAAGAAAAGATTTGCATCTCTGACCAGTCCGTTTGCTTCAAAGAGACGGGCAATATCCATGGTGCTCATTTTCGGAGTGATGGCAACCGTTACGGTTCTGACATACTGCTCGTCCGTCGTGACGGGCGGTTCGGTAAAGATCCGATAACCATAGTTGTAGCACATCACTGCCCCGTTATAAATCAGATATATGGCGGCCACTGCCACACAAACACGAAAGACCGCGCCAAAGACAGCCGCCACTACACTTCCTGTTTTCATATTCTGCTCCTTTTTGTCTGCTACTGAAAGTCGATTTCCCGGATGATCTCGTCGGTGGCCTCCTGCATCATTTTGCAGAAAGCCAGCTCCGCTGCCAGAAAATCGGCGACCAACGGTTCCTGCCTGAAATTCTCATACTCCTTCTCAAAGCGGTCCAGCCTCTCGAAATCAATATCCTGCTCTGCCTGCATTCTGAAATTGCGCTCACGGAACTCATCGATGCGTTCTTTTAATCCGGGCTGTCCGAGAATCTTCTCAAGCTCTGCGCGGTAAGCCAGGTATTCCTCGCTGCTCTTGATGGCTTTCACGAAGCTTTCCGTGGCACGGTCGATACTGCTCATTGCTTACTAGACCTCCATAATAATGGGCAAAATCATCGGACGGCGCTTGGTCTTCTTCCAAACAAACTCGCCCAGAGCATCCTTTGTGGTGCTCTTGAGTTTTCCCCAGTCGGTGATATTTCTGTCAAAGCACTTCTGCAGGGCTTCGTTGACCACGCAGCGTGCCTCTTCGATGAGTTCATCGGCCTCTTTCACATAGACAAAGCCCCGGGAGACAATGTCCGGACCGGACAGCAATTCGCCCGTACAGCTGTCCAGGCTCATCACAACGACCATGATGCCGTCCTCCGCCAGGTGCTGTCTGTCGCGAAGCACCACATTTCCGACATCTCCCACGCCCAGTCCGTCTACCAGAATACCTCCGGTGGGCACCTTTCCGACGACCTTTGCGCTCTCCTCATCCAGCTCCAGCACATCTCCGGAGCTTAAGATAAAGGTGTTCTCCTTGCTGATGCCCAGAGAGTTTGCGATCTTCGCCTGTGCCTTCAGATGCTTATATTCTCCGTGGACGGGGATCGCGTACTTCGGGCGTATCAGCGTATACATCAGCTTGATCTCCTCCTGACAGGCATGGCCGGAGACATGCGCATCCTGGAAGATCACGTCCGCTCCCTTGCGAAGGAGCTCGTTGATGACCTTTGTAACCGACTTCTCGTTGCCGGGAATCGGGTTGGAGGAGAAGATGACGGTATCTCCCGCGCCGATGGTAATCTTTCTGTGAACCCCGCTCGCCATTCTGCTGAGCGCCGCCATACTCTCGCCCTGACTTCCTGTGGTAATGATCACCTGCTGGTCGTCGGGGTAATTCTTCATCTGGTCGATCTCGATCAGGGTATTCTCAGGGATACTGATGCACTCCAGATTTCTTGCCGTCTCGATGATGCTCACCATGCTGCGGCCTTCCACGCATACCTTTCTGCCAAACCGGTTTGCCGTGTTGATGATCTGCTGTACACGGTCCACGTTGGAAGCGAAGGTCGCTACGAAAATTCTGGTATTCTTATGTTCTTCAAACAAATTGTCGAAGGTCTTACCCACAGTTTTTTCAGAAGGGGTAAAGCCGGGACGCTCTGCATTGGTGGAGTCGCACATCAGGGCAAGCACGCCCTTTCTGCCGAGCTCGGCAAAACGCTGCAGATCGATCGCATCGCCGAAGACGGGGGTATAGTCCACCTTGAAGTCACCGGTATGGATCACGACGCCAGCGGGAGAAGTGATCGCCAGCGCTGCCGCATCCACGATACTGTGGTTGGTGCGGATGAACTCTACGCGAAACTGTCCCAGATTGATGCTCTGTCCGAACTTCACTACCTTTCTCTTGGTGGTTTTCAAAAGCTCATGCTCGCGGAACTTATTCTCGATAATTCCCATCGTCAGTCTGGTCGCGTAGATGGGAACATTGATTTCCTTTAACACATAAGGCATCGCACCGATGTGGTCCTCATGTCCGTGCGTGATGACAAATCCTTTTACCTTGTCAATGTTATCCTTCAGGTAGGTGGTGTCGGGGATGACAAGGTCGATTCCCAGCATATCGTCCGCCGGGAAAGAAAGCCCGCAGTCCACCACAACAATACTGTCCTCGTATTCGAAGGCAGTAATGTTCATACCAATCTGCTCCAAGCCGCCCAAAGGAATGATTTTCAGCTTAGAGACATTGCTCTTTTCTTTTTTCTTCAATTTCTAAAATCCTCCGTTACTGAAGGTCTACATCCTCCAGCATATTTGCAAAAACGCCTGCCACAGCGTCGAGTTCGTCGTCATCGTCAACGATGGTGTAAACAGCCTGCTCCTCGCCGTCTTTGGAAGTATCCTTCAAAATCAGAGCCTCACCGTCGCCCTCCTCGGCATCCGTGACAAGAAGATAATCCACACCGCCGATTCTGGTCTGCTCCAATACATAGAACTCCACAAAATCGTCTTCGTCCAGTGCGAACTTAATTTTTTCCTGCTTGATCATCTTATCTGTTCCTCTTTCAGCTGCATGCTTCTTCTGTCCAGGTAACCCTGCAGAATCAGCGTTGCGGCAATCATATCCACATAGTCTTTTCGGTTCTCGCGGCGGATGCCGGCTTCCATCATCGCCTTGTCCGCAGCTACAGTCGTCAGTCTCTCATCCCACAGATGAACGGGCAGTCCCGTCCTTCTCTCGAGCTTCTCCTTGAAATCCATGGTCAGCTCGACACGCTCGCCCTCCGTTGCGTTCATATTCTTAGGTAACCCGAGCACGATCTCGGTGACCTCATTCTCCAGAATCAGCGCCTCGATCCTCGCAAGCGTCTGCCGTAATTTATTCTCCTCTTTCCGTCTGATGATCTCCACTCCCTGCGCAGTCACAAGCAGGCTGTCGCTGATCGCCACACCCACTGTCCTGGAGCCGAAATCCAGTCCCATGATTTTCATACGATATCTGCCTTTCGTTTGCGCCTGTCTGCCGGACAGGCTCTCTTTTGTTCCCGGACCTTACTTCCAGTTCTTATTGCGGATGTACTCTGTCAGAAGCTCCTCCACCAGCTCGTCTCTCTCTACCTTCATAATCAGGCTTCGTGCATTCTTATGGCTGGTGATATATGTGGGGTCACCGCTCATGATATATCCCACAATCTGATTCACCGGATTGTAACCCTTCTCGCGCAGCGCTTCGTATACGGCGGCAAGGACCACATGCGCCCCTGTCTCCGGCTCAGCCTCGACCTTAAAATATTGTGTATTCCCCAGATTCTGCATACTCCTACCGTGCCTTCCTTTTCTGCATAGTCCCACCAAGTACCATTCTTTTAATATAACTCATTTTGGCACAAAATACAAGCTACATCAAAATATCTTCCGTCAGAAAGCACCGGATTTTTACCTTTGCGATGCTGTTCTCACACATTCCTTCGCCCGCGGGCACCGCAACCTTCACATAATCCCCGGTATGTCCGACATACATCTCCTGCCCCTTGATCGTCACTTTCTCCTCCAGCAGTACCTCCGCCTCTCTCCCTATGTATCTGCGGCGGAAAGCCTCTGACTGCTGCTTCTCCAGCTCCAGCAGCACAGAGCTGCGCGCGGTTTTCACCTGCTCCGGCACCTGATCCTTCATTCCTGCGGCGATGGTGCCGGTCCGCTTCGAATACTTAAAAATATGCATCTCATAGAAGCCGACCTTCTCCAGGAACGCCTTCGTCGTCTCGAATTCCTCCTCTGTCTCACCGGGGAAGCCCACGATGACATCGGTGGTGATGGCAGGATGGTCGAACGCAAGACGAAGCGCCGCCACACTTCTTAAGTATTCCTCCGCCGTGTACTTTCTATTCATTCGTTTCAGGGTCGCGTCGCAGCCGCTCTGCAGGGAAAGATGAAAGTGGGGGCATACCTGCTCAATGGCTGCCAGTCTGCGCGCGGTCTCATCGGTCACGATTCTGGGCTCGAGGGAGCCCAGGCGGATTCTGTGAAGCCCCGGAATGCAGGCAATCTGCTCCACCAGATCGATCAGTCGACTCTCCCCGGAATACTCCGGCCTGTCCGCCGTTCCAAGCTCCACGCTTTCCCCTGCCTTCCATCGTTCGGGGTCAAAATCGATTCCGTAGGAGCTGATATGGATGCCGGTCAGAACGACCTCCCGAAAGCCTGCCTCCACCATGCCGCGGATTTCCTGCAGCACATCCTGTGCCTTTCGGCTTCTGACCCTTCCTCTGGCGTAGGGAATCGCACAGTAGGTGCAGAACTGGTTGCAGCCGTCCTGGATCTTGATATAGGCCCTTGTGTGCTCGGCCGTCTGTTTTACCTGCATTTCCTCGTACTCGTAGGTGTGATTGATATCCAAAACCGTCTCGCCGTTCAGGGTCTTGCCGTCATAACAGATAAGCTCTGCGCCGCCTCCCGCGCTTCTTTCTGCCAGAAATCTATCCAGAATCTCCGCGATATCCTTCTTTCGGTTGTTTCCGACTGCCAGATCGACGCTCGCATCCGTCTCAAGCGTTTTCTGTCCGGTCTGCACATAACAGCCCACCGCCACAACGACCGCCTCGGGATTCTGCTGCTTTGCGCGGTGCAGCATCTGCCTGCTCTTGCGGTCGGCAATGTTGGTCACCGTGCAGGTGTTTACAATATACACATCCGCCTTTTGGTCAAACGGCACGATCTCATACCCCTTCTCCACGAGGCTCTGCTGCATCATGTCGACCTCATATGCATTTACCTTGCAGCCTAAATTGTGCAGTGCAACTTTTTTCATCAATGTATCTCGTTCCTCTCCGGGCGCAGTTTCCCAAAATTTAATCGTCCTTGACCTTGACTTTTACAATCGATACCTTTAATATGGATTCAGAAGGTATGATATCCATAAGGAGGTAACATAAATATGAAAACAGTACAGATTTCTTTAAATTCCATCGACAAAGTAAAATCCTTCGTAAATGACATCACCAAGTTTGATTGTGACTTTGATCTGGTATCCGGCAGATACGTTATCGACGCTAAGTCCATCATGGGTATCTTCAGTCTGGATCTTTCCAAGCCCATCGACCTGAACATTCACGCTGAGGATGGCGCTGAGGATGTACTGAATGTCCTGAAGCCCTACATCGTATAAGCCTTCCCTTTTCGAATATTTCTTTCTTCCATTCGGGAATCAGAATCAAGAAAAAAGAATCGAAGAAAAAGAATCCTTAACACATAAGAAAAGCTCCTGAGTCCGCAATCACTTAGGAGCTTTTTTGCATCTGTTCAGAGCCCTGCCGCCGTAAGCGGAACACTTCGAAGAAGCGATTTTGCGAACGGTCTCTGAAAGGTTCTTTTTTACTCGACAATGATCAGCTCATCCGTGTCAAGTGCGGTCTGTACCAGCTCCTCAATTTTTTCATCCAGATTATGCTCATGGCGGCGGATCACGTTCAGATTCGGCTTGGTGACGGGATGCTTTGCCACGAAAATGGTGCAGCAGTCCTCGAAGGGAAGGATGGAGGTCTCGAAGGTATCGATCTTCTTGGAAACCGTGACGATCTCCTCCTTGTCGAAGCCGATCAAAGGTCTGTAGACGGGCAGTTCACATACCTCATTGGTTGCAATCAGTGAATTCATCGTCTGGCTGGCTACCTGACCGATGCTCTCGCCGGTGATCAGACCCAAAGACCCCGTCTGCTTCGCAATGTGCTCCGCAATACGCATCATGTATCGTCTCATGATGATGGTCAGCTCCTCATGAGGACACTTCTCATAAATATACAGCTGAATATCGGTGAAGTTGATGACATGCAGATAAATCGGACCGGTATAACGCGATACCAGTCTCGCAAGGTCAACGACCTTCTGCTTCGCGCGCTCACTGGTGTAGGGCGGTGCATGGAAGTATACCGCATCGATCTTAACGCCGCGCTTTGCGATCATATAGCCTGCGACAGGGGAGTCGATTCCGCCGGAGAGAAGCAGCATAGCTTTTCCGCCGGTACCCACAGGCATGCCGCCCGGTCCGGGAATGATCTCGGAATAGATGTAGATCTTCTCACGAATCTCCACATTCAGGGTCATCTTCGGCTCGTGCACATCCACGCTCATCTCCGGGTAAGTGTCCAGAAGCACCTCTCCCAGCTTGGCATTCACTTCCATGGACTCCATGGGAAAGCTCTTGTTGGCGCGTCTGCAGTGCACCTTGAAGGTCATCGTCCTGTCAGGATAGACATCCGCGATATATTTGACAACCGTCTCCTTCAGCTTCTCAAAGCCCTCATTCTCCACATAGATCATAGGACAGATTCCGACGATGCCGAACACATGCTGCAGGGCGTCGATGGTCTCATCATAGTCGAACTCACTCTGCGCCTCCACAAAAATTCTTCCCTGGGTCTTGGAGATGCAAAACTTCCCCTCCACCTTCTTCAAAGCATACTTGATCTGATGGATCAGCGCATCCTCAAAGAGGTGGCGGTTCTTACCCTTGATTGCGATTTCCGCATATTTAATCAAAAAAGCCGTAAACATGTCACACTTACCTTTCTTTTGTCGCCGAAGGACACTCCTTCCTCCGGTCACTGCCTTTGTGGGTCACTATCTGCGCGCATACCTGCGCAGTATAGGAATTTTATCATACATCTCGCGCAAAGTATAGTCCAATTCTTCCTTGGTTGTGTAGACGGAGAAGCTGAAACGGATGGTGGATTCCAGCATGGCTTTGTCCGCACCGATTGCCTTGAGAGTCGCGGAAGGCTGGGGCTTGTGGGAAGAGCAGGCGCTGCCCGCGGAGACAAATACTCCCCTCTCCTCCAGGGTGTGAAGCATCACCTCCGCACGCACGCCGGGAATGGAGACGCTCACAATATGAGGAGCCGTTCCCCTGACGCCCTCGCCGGGAATCAGACCGTTGATCTTCACATTTTCAATCTTTGACACACCCTCGCAGAAATATTCCTTCAGCGCACAGAGTCTCTCGATATCCTCATCAAAGTGCTCGTAGATCAGCTCCGCCGCCTTTGCCATCGCTGCAACCCCGGGCACATTGTCGGTGCCGGAGCGGAGGTTCATCTGCTGCCCGCCGCCGAACAGAATGGGCTGAATCTTCACCTTTTCGTTGACATACAAAACTCCCACGCCCTTGGGACCGTGGATTTTATGGCTGCTGACGGACAACAGATCAATGCCCATCTTCTTCGGGAAGATCTTCGCCTTGCCGAAGCCCTGCACCGCATCCACATGCAAAAGGGTCGCCGGATTGAGTCTCTTGATCAGGGCGCCTGCCTCCGCGATCGGCTGCAGGGAACCGATCTCATTATTGGTGTGCATGATGGACACCAGAATGGTCTCGGGCGTCATCGCTTCCTTCAGATCCTCCAAACTGATCTGACCATAGCCGTTCACCGGAAGATAAGTCACCTCGAAGCCCTGACTTTCCAGATAAGCGCAGGTCTTAAGCACTGCGGGATGCTCGATCTGCGTCGTGATGATTTTCTTTCCTCTTCTGCAATTTGCCATGGCACAGCCGATCAGCGCCAGATTGTCGGACTCTGTTCCGCCGGAGGTAAAAAAGATCTCCTTTTCATTGACCTTCAGAATCTTTGCGAAGGTCTCTTTCGCATAGCGCAGATATTTTTCTGCCTCGACTCCCTTCAAATGAAGGCTGGAAGGATTTCCGTACTCCTCGCACATGATCCGGGCCGCCAGAGCGGCAGCCTCAGGGAAGACCCGCGTGGTAGCGGAATTGTCCAAATATACTTCCATACCGAATAACCTTACCTTTCCAAACAAATGCGCACCATCACCGCCCGTCGCCGGTATTGTGCGGCACTTACGCATTCTGACCTTTTCATACTATATGCGGCGCCCGGGCCTTTCGTTATCGCACTCTCCGGCCGGGAGCCGCATCCCCGGGAAACCTCTTCCATTCATTTTGCTTCCCCTGTATCGCAGGGATGCAGGCGGCATACCTTACTCTCTGCCCTCGAGAAGGTAGCCGATCCAGGAAAGCACGGTAAAACCGGCTGTTTCGGTCCGCAGAATTCTGCGGCCGAGGGTGATCGGCTCCACATGGTTTTCGAGTGCACAGGCAATCTCGCTTTCATCAAAGCCGCCCTCCGGACCGATGAAAACCGCAACCCGCATGCCGGGCTGCAGCGCACCGAGAATCTCCCTGGTCTTCTCCATGTCGAGCGCAAGCTCATAGGGAATGATTCTGACATCCATGTCAGAAACCGCGCGGATCGCCTCCTGAAAGCTCATCACCTTCGTCACTTCCGGAATAATGCCCCGTTTGCTCTGTTTTGCGGCAGCCTCACTGATCCCCTGCCAGCGCGCGATTTTGGAAGCCGCCTTTTTCTCATCCAGCTTCACCACACAGCGCTTCGTGGCAACC
This sequence comes from Acetatifactor sp., assembly GCA_016293615.1. Taxonomy (GTDB): domain Bacteria; phylum Bacillota; class Clostridia; order Lachnospirales; family Lachnospiraceae; genus Acetatifactor. Next base: position 1,924 of record JAEDDX010000062.1, on the reverse strand, counting down.
GGAGTGATCTGATAGACGCCAAGCTCCACCGCTTTCTGAATGATCAGATCCATCTTGTCTGCCTTCGGCAGGCCCTGGAACAGATAGACCTTCGCAGGAAGCTCCACCCTGCTTTCTTTCACAAAGCGCAGTTCGCAGACAACGCTGTCCTCCGTAATGGACAGGATGGCGCAGCGATATTCCCTGTCGCTTTCACCGTCTCCCACATTCAGTTCTTCCCCGGGCTTCATGCGAAGCACATTTCTGATGTGATTGACATCATTGCCGATAATTATGACACGTTTGTCAGATATATTGATCTGACATGGTTCCACAAAAAAGTGATACATCTCTTATTGTTCCTTCTGTGCGGTCACACTGACCCACTCACCCTGATAAGTCACCTCAAGTACCTTAAGTCCCGCAGCCTTCACCGCATCCACGACAGTCTGCTCCTTGTCATCAATGATGCCGGAGGTAATGTAGATTCCGCCGGGCTTGAGCTGGTTTTTGATGACGGGAGTTAAGGGGACGAGGACATCGGCCAGAATATTTGCCACGACTATGTCATAGCATTCATAGCCTACCCTGTCCTGCACTTCCTTCTCAGTGATGATATTGCCGATCATCATCTCGAACTGCCCCGGATCGATATGATTGGCCTCGCAGTTTTGTGCGACAGCATCCACGGCACAGATATCAAGGTCCGTACCGACCGCATGCTTTGCGCCAAACATAAGAGACAGTATCGCCAGAATACCGCTTCCCGTCCCCACATCCAGAAGCACGGTCTTAGAGGTAATAAACTTTCTCAGCTGACGGATACACAGCTGCGTGGTCTCATGCATTCCGGTGCCGAAGGCTGTGCCGGGGTCGATGTGGAGCACCATTTTCTCCCTATCATCCGGCTTTACATCCTCCCAGGAAGGAATCACGAGAATATCATCGATATAGAACTGATGAAAATACTGCTTCCAGTTGTTGATCCAGTCAATGTCCTCTGTCTCATCCACGGTTACGGTACCCTCTCCGATCTCGCAGAAGAGTCTCAGCTCCTCGAGCTCACCCTTTACATCGGCAAGAACCTGCTCCACAGTGGTGGGTTCGTCCTGCAGCTTAAGCGTGCCGTCCTCCTGTTTTTCCACGAAGAAGCTCAGATAAGCGATACCGTCGTCCTCGGGACTCTCCGGCAGAATGTCGACAAACATCTGCTCCTTCTCCCATGCGGAGAGGGGGATCTTGTCCTCGATCTGCGCACCCTCCAGACCAATATCATAAAGAGTGCTGATGATAATGTCCTCAGCCTCCGTCACTGTCTTAATTCTAAACTTCACCCATTTCATCGTTTTCACCGTTCCTTTATTCATTCGATTGCAGGAGATATGCCCCCGCAACCTGCACACACTGCTTCGCAAGAATTTTAACGCGACAGACGGGAAGTGTCAAGACGGCAGGGGAAAAGTCACAAGGAACAGGAAACAATTCAGCTTACGAAGGATATTATCCCAGATACTGCAAACATACTGTCGCAAAGCATGCTGTATTCTTCCTCGCTTAACTGGCTTACAGCCTCACCTTTTCCAAATATCTTCATGGAAATACTGCGGAAGGTCTTTTCAAATGCAAGGACACCTAACTTATCCAGTTCTCTCTCAATATAGCTCCAATCCAGATTCTTGGCATTCTGGTAAACATAAGAGTCCACAAAGTAGCGGATTCCGGTGCCGTACCCGTCAAAGTGCTTGCTAACACTGTTTCCATCTTTGTCGACAATTACAAGATGCTTGTCGTTATCGACAGTTACTTTCTTGTCGTTATCAATCACAATCCCATCATCAACTGCAGTAAGAGTATTATCACCGACGGCTTCAACAGAAAGCGGACACCTTTCATCAGTGTCCGCTTTTGCTTGTCATAACAGATTACTCATTATACTGGTTCGAAA
>JAEDDX010000001.1 GCA_016293615.1 Acetatifactor sp. | reverse complement strand
TAAGAAAAGCGAAGGCTGTTAAACCCTCGCTTATATATTACCAACTTGAATTTGTACTTTGAATATAACAATTTGCTTTTGACAAAGGTTTATATTTCAGGCAAATTAAGATAGCCACAAACGGAAACACACCCAAGATTATAATATCCTGTGCTAAATAAATAAAATCTAGTATAATTCCTTCTTGGATATTCTCACAAAAATTACCTGGTATTCTAACAAAGATATCCCATATAGCATGAAACATCATACACAATACGATGTTGTTGGAATGCAAGTAAATTGATGCCAAAAACACTCCGAATGCACTGGAATATAAAGATTGCCATAAGCAAGCAACAATATCTCCGTTGAACAGAACATTTAAAATATGTAATGTTCCAAAAAGCATACCCGAAATAAATACTATACATATTCGTCCACGAACAGTACGTTTCCATTTTAACAGCATACCACTCATAACAAGCCCTTTTGAAGCTGTTTCTTCAAAAAAACCTGTTGCCAACTGTTGAGCGCAAGATAAAACAAACGCTGATATATAAGCTATGGTTAAGCTTTCTGCAATAGGCAAATACAAAAACTGTAATCCCAGAAACACAAAGAAAGGAATCGAGAACAACCATGTGCTTTTAGGAATTTTTACTGTGAACTGCTCACGAAACCTATCTTGGTAATTTTTTTTCATCAGGATAAGTGCAGATATACCAAACATTATTCTAATAAAAGAATCTGTTACTACGCCACACTCGGATATACCCGTACTTACAAGAAAATATTCCAATAGTACAAAGAATACGAATAATCCTTGTCCATATAATACCCCATATAGAATAGGCCATTTATCATAAAATTTTTTAATCATTTCTGCACCTTTAAATTCAAATCTATACATTTATTATATGTAATGCTTTTTTCTTTTAAGTAAGCATCCGGAAATGCTTTTAATAATCGCTTGTACAGTTCAGATATTATATTTTCGTAGCGAATTAATAGCATAATAAGAACTGAATCATTCAATATTATTGGCTGTTCAAATAAACTGCTTATTTTTCTCTCAGCAATTATAGGATCCAAATATTACTTTTGTCAGGACATTCAAACTAGCATTCTATTTTCCCCATGACCATTCATACTCATCAAAATAATAAGTACTTTCCATTAAAGCCTCCAATTCCTTTTTGCAAAATTGGACAGCCCATAGAATATATTCATCAACCATACTATCTGTAAAAAAGAATCTTTCTTTATATTCAACCGGTTCAAAATCTTTCTTAAATTCTTCCATAAAATGTATCGTTTGAAAAGAAGCTATCTCATTTATTCGTTCTGTTTCAAAGTCGGCAGGAATATGTATATCATTTTGCATTTCATATTTACGAATAAGATAGGCATTAATCTGTCTATAATCATCATAAAGCCGTCCCAAATGTCCCTCTGGTCTCGGATCCCAGTGATACTTGTCATATACAAAATGTCTATACAATAAATCCTGAATAAGATGCAGATAATATCCCAAATAGAAATCATCCGTTTTCATTGCATCTCCAAATAGAGTTCTATATCTAGTTAAGTCATATGTCCTCTCATTTTCGTTACCTATTTTCATCTTGAAGTGTGATGATAAATATTCCTCACGATTAGCTGCTCCATCCGGAATAATAGTTCCGAACCTCAATCTATCTACATCACTAAATTCATGTTGTTTTATCAACTCATTTGTTATTGCCAAATGAATAATTCTTGATGCCATATTCCCTTACTCCTCATATCTAATCGTCCCAAAAGCTTTAAGTTCCAATATCTATTTTTTCTAATTCATTTAATACATGTATCAGCTTAGGAAAAAAGACTGAATCTGTTATATTTTTAAGCATAGGAATGTGAATAAAAATCACTTTTGTGTTCAATTCTTTTTGTTTCAAATGCATCATGCAATTATAATACAAACAATTGCAATATGAAGTCCCTGCATTGTGAGAGATTTTTACTTCTATACCATTTTCTTCCAAAGTGTTTTTTAGTTCAATATATTGGAAAGAAGTATTTATACTTATATCCCGGCACTTAGCAGTTGTCTCTATAGCAACTTTATCCTTCATAATAGGCTTTTGACCAAGGCATATAACATATTTATATTTTCCATCGGATATCATCTTATCAACAATTTCAGAGTCTTTCTCTTTGTCATTTGGAAGTAGTACTTTTTTGTATTTTGACGAATCAATTTGACGAATCAGTTTTTCAGACGAAGTTCCTCTAAATGCTGTAAGCAATATGTCAGTCATCCCCATGTACCTCCACACATAATAATTCCAACTATCCTCTGCTCACTAACTTGGAATTTATCGCTCTATTTTACAATTTAGTAACCGCATCAAGGCAGAGCGTAAGGGCATATTCATACACATTACCGCCCCAATTTCGCTCATCGTATTTGTCAACATCTGCAAGGCTATCTGCGGTGTAAAGTATCATTCCCCAAGTTGCCCCCCTAAAATCAGCACAAGCAGAAAGAGCAGAGCATTCCATTTCTACAACTGCACAGCCTTCACTTTTGCGGTAAACCACCTTCTCTTTGGTTTCACGGAAAAAACCATCGGTTGACCAAGTGATGACCTCTTGATATTTCATGCCATGTTCAAGAATGGTTTCTTCAATTGCTTTTCTTGCCTTCTCGCTGATTTCCATAAACCGTGAGGGTGGAGCATAGTGATAGGATGTTCCCTCATCACGCAGAGCCTTGCAAGGAACAAGGAATGTACTTTCGGGAAATTTTTCAAGGGCACCGCAACTGCCTGCCGAGATAATTTCACGAACGCCATAACCAATCAGCCAATCCAGTATCTGTGTCGCAGGTGCAGAGCCAACGGGTGCTTGGCAAAGCACAATCTCCTCACCTTTGTACTTTGTAATGTAAATGGGATAATGCTTTGTTGCACTCACAAAAGTTGATACCTGTTTGGTATTGGTTTTATTAGCGTATTCATCTATGTAAGCACCGAGAAAAGCGAACACACATTTCTCGGGAAGGTTCAAGCCGAGATTTTCATGAGTGGGATTGAGAACTGCTGTCTGCTCTGTGTCAAACTCTAAAATTGGTATTTCATTTTTAACAATAGCCATACTATCTCCTCTACAAATTCAGATTTGTTGATTTATTTACATGTTACTATGCTTTTCTGCCCATATCAAGGTTTTGGTGAAATCGCCGGAGTTGAGACCACCAACATTTTAAGTTAATTGGGACGCGGCAGCATACGCACGAAGTGCACATTTTTCCGCACAATAAAGTATCCCTTCCAGCCGAATATATAGCGCAGGAAGCGCTCATACTCCTCAAAGGTGATCGGCACATCCCCCAGATACATCAGCTGCAGCTCACATCCGAATAAATCGACAATGATACCGCTTTCTTTCATACCGTTTCTCAAGTAAAAAGCAAGCCTTCGCTTTCTCTGTTCGTTGTTGGGCGCCTTAGGGTCTAAGGGCTCCACTTCCCCGAAGATTCGGGCATCGGGAAACTGCTTTTCGACTGCCCTCAGGACCGCTGCACCGTACCCTCTGCTCTGAAACCGTTTCTCTATGGCAAAATAGTCATATAACAGCATATCGCGGCGCTGCAGGAAAAAGCTTAAGCCCACCGCTTCCTGCGTCTTTTCATCATGAATGACGAGGAGTCTGGCCTTGCCCTTCTTTCGAAGCTTTAACAGCATCTCAAAGGGTTTTCTCTCTATCTCCGGAAAGGATTCCAGATACAGTGCCTCAATCATCGGTCTCTCATCCGGCGTCATTTCTTCTAAATAAACCATAGTACCTCCGTTTTTGTATTGTTTTCTGCTCATTTCCCCACAGTATAGCACATCAGGGGCATAAAAGTAAGCCCTCTCCGGCTCATGCAGAGAGGGCTCCGTAGTCGTACGGATGCAATGCTATTTGCGCGTGCGTTTGTCCATGCGGACGGAAAGGTTCGTGCCGACAGACTGAAACAGCTGAACCAGCGCAATCAGCAGAAGAACCGCCGCTATCATGACAGCGTACTGATACCGATAGTAGCCGTAGTTAATCGCGATCTTGCCGAGACCGCCGCCGCCGATGATACCACTCATTGCAGAATAGCCAAGAATGGTTGTGATCGCTATGGCTCCGCCCGAAAGCAGGGACGGGACGCTCTCCGGCAGCAAAACTTTCGTGATGATCTGCCACGGGGACGCCCCCAGACTCTGTGCCATCTCTATCACATTCGGATTGATCTCACGAAGGCTGCTCTCCACCAGTCTGGCAATAAAGGGGAAGGCCGCAACCACGAGCGGAACGATGGATGCCACGGTGCCGACGACGGTGCCGACGATCAGTCTCGTCAGCGGGAAGACCAGGATCATCAGAATCAGAAAGGGAATCGAGCGCAGGAGATTGATCAGGAAATTCAGTACCTTCATCAGTTTTGCAGGCAGCGGCAGAATACCGTCCTTTTCACCGATCACCAGAATCACGCCAAGCGGCAGCCCCAGCACATAGGCAAATGCCGTCGCAAGAATGGTCACATATACCGTCTCCCAGATTGCCAGAGGAAACTGTGTTACTATAATATTCCAGGTTTCACTTGTAAACAGCTTATCTGCCATGATTCCACTCCTCTATCCTGACGCCCTCCGCCGACTGAAAATAGCGGATGGCCTCTTCTTTCTCTTCCTGATTTTCAAAGCTTAAAATGATGGTGCCGTAAGCCTTGCCGCCGATGCCTTTTGTGGAAGCATAAGCGATGTTGGCACAGATTCCTTTGTCGCGCGCAAGGCTCGTCACCAACGGCTGATTCAGAGACGGCGCACCACGGAACACCACCCGGATCATATTCGGCTGCTCGGGCAGGTCGATTTCTTCTTCTCCCTGAGGCAACACCAGTTTTTTTGCCGCCTCGCTGGAGGGATTGGAAAAGACTTCCGTCACCTCGCCCTGCTCTGCCACCTTCCCCTGCTCCAGAATCGCCACATGTTTGCAGATTCCGGTCACCACGCTCATCTGATGGGTGATCAGAATGACGGTCACTCCGAGCGATTCATTGATGTCTCGAAGCAGTGCCAGAATGGACTGCGTTGTAACGGGGTCGAGCGCACTGGTTGCCTCGTCACAGAGAAGCACTTTCGGATTGGTTGCCAGTGCTCTTGCGATAGCGACTCTCTGCTGCTGTCCGCCGGAGAGCTGTGCCGGATAGGACTTTGCTTTTTCTTCCAGCCCCACCAGTGCAAGAAGCTCCAGTGCCTTCGCATTTGCCTCTTTCTTACCGACGCCCTCAAGGAGCAGAGGGAACGCCACATTTTGAAGGACATTTTTCTGCATCAGCAGATGGAAGCCCTGAAAGATCATCGTTGTGCTTCGTCTGAGGGTGCGAAGCTCCTTCTCGGACAGGCTTCCGACATCGACACCGTCGACAAGTACCTGCCCCTCCGTCGGGCGCTCCAGCATGTTCATCATGCGTACCAGGGTACTTTTCCCGGCACCGCTCATGCCGATGATGCCGTAGATGTCTTTGTCTTCAATGGTCAGGAACACACCGTCTAAGGCCTTGACGGTTCCGTCCTTCGTCTCAAATTGTTTTGATACATTTACGATCTGAATCATGTGTCATTTCCCGCTTTCTGATCGGAATCGATTATTTGAGGGCATCCAGGGTGGTCTGTCTGCCGCCGTATAAACCAAAGGGTTCTACGTGTACGCCGGAGGCAGATACCAGATGGGTTCCGTTCTGGGCGTTGAAATCCTCCAGATAAGGAACATGCTGGAAATAGTTGGCGTCAACCTCACCGCTTTCCACCACATTGTTGGGCTGTACATAGTCGGTGAACTCAAGGATCTTCAGGGTGATTCCCTTCTTGGCGAGGATGTCCTTCACGATCTGAAGAATCTCCGCGTGAGGGGTAGGCGTAGCCGCAACGGAAACGGTCTGTCCGTTCAATGCATCGTAGTCGACGGAGGCGTCATATCCGTCGGTCGGGTGATCGATGACGGAGATCACCGCACCGTCATAGGTCTTTGTGATAAAATCCGCCACTTCCTTGCTTTCGATGGCTGCAACCAGAGCTTTGATGATGGGTTCTTCCTCTCTTCCCTGCTTAACGGCCAGAATGTTCACATAACTGGAGGAGGAATTCTCCAGTCCGAGCGCATCGGTCGCGGGATTGATGCCTGCGTCCAGGGCGTAGTTTGCATTGATGATCGCATAGTCGACATCCTTTAAGGTGTTGGGAACCTGCGCTGCCTCCACCTCGTGGAAGGTGATGTTCTTCGGATTCTCCTTAATGTTCAAAGGGGTTGCCGTGATGCCTGCGTTGGGATCAAGCTTAATATATCCGAGCTCCTGCAGCAGCAAAAGTGCTCTTGCCTCGTTGGTGGTATCGTTGGGAATTGCAATGGTGATTCCCTTGGAAGCACTGCCGCAAGCAGTCAGTGCAAAGGTAAGTGTCAGTGCCAAAACAGCGGTGATAAGCTTTGTCAATTTCTTGGTAATATTCTTTCTCATAGTTTTATTCTCCTTCGGATCAATGTTTGTTTTGTTGTCGTTACTCTATCGGTCTGCAGGCAACATCGGCACATTCGTCCGAATCTGTAGTTTGCTCTCACGAGCCTGGTCCATAAATACTGCATGATATTCTCCTTCCTCCACGGAACCCTCGCGCCGAGCGCGGTCGCAACTGCGACCTGTTTCCACTCGCGCGAGTGCGCACCCTCACTCAGTGTTTTTGTAGTATGGGAAATAAAGTTTCCGAAACTACAAAACCCGGGACTAAATTATTCAGTCCCGGGCAAATGGCTTCCTAAATCTCCAGTTTGGTGTGTTTATCTCTGGATATCGGTTTCACGGCGCACGCAAAAGAGATCGAATGCACCGGCCATATTCTTAGCCCGGGTGACAGACATTCGACACATGCACATGTATGCAGTTGCAAAACTGTTACGGGATACACTTCTCATCTTCTGCGCTTCCTTTCTTTGAGGTTATTGCGATTATATAACTACTTTTCCCACCTTGTCAATAGGAATTTTCTAAAATTTAAAAACTTCTCAGGTCCTCTTTCACATCAATGTCCTGCAGCTCCCCGGCAGTATCCGTAAAAATCCGGTGGCAGGGGCTGTCGATGAGCGCTTTTCTGCCGCCCTCATCACCTTGTAACGCAAGAAGCCGGGGGAGCATGCGTGCGCGAAACAGGACCGGATTGCCGTTTTGTTCTCCATACGCGGCAGCCGCATTACAGTCCGCATACGCTTCGTCATCGGCAAAGTCCAAAAACTTCCCGATCGTGCCTGCGGAAAGCAGGGGCTGGTCCGCCACCACGAAAATCAGGCAGTCCCCGTCCTCTATGTTTTCCGGCGAGCCGATTCCCGCTTTGATCGTATAGGAGACACCTTCCCTGCTTCCCGGGCTGTCCACCGCCCTCAAGCCATGCTCTTCTGCATAGTCGAGGATTTCCCGATATTGTGACACCACTGTCAGTTCAACATCCTCTCGATCTCCGACCGCCCCGATCAGCATATCCAGCCCATGCCGGTACAGAGCCTTGCCCCGATAGTGCGAAAGCAGCTTATTCTCCCCAAACCGCCTGCTGTTTCCGGCGGCCATATATATGATATATTTTTTACTCTTCATACTGTCACATCCTGATACGAAGCCCCGGTACTCCGGTGAAGCACTGTACGCTCTGATGCAGCGCCGCACACAGTCCCGGGCAAAAAAGCGTGTCTGCAAGCAGACCTGCAGGCCTTAGGGCGCGGGAAGACGATTTCGAAAGGCTTATCTTTGTCAGTCCTCAATACCGAACAGAATCTTCTCCGGCGTGATGGGCAGGGTTCTGTGCCATACTCCGGTCGCGCGGAAGATGGCATGCGCCAGAGCCGGCGCCGGTGTGTTGATGACGATCTCGCCGATGGACTTTACGCCGAACGGTCCGGTCGGTTCATAGCTTTCTTCGAACTCCACCTTCAGGTGTCCCATATCCAGTCTGGTCGGAATCTTATACTGCATGAAGGAATTCTCCGCGATCCTGCCCTTTTTCGAGTAGGTCACATTCTCATACAACGCCATGCCGATCCCCTGTACGATACCGCCCTCGGCCTGAATGGTCGCAAGGTTCGGATTGACAGGGATGCCGCAGTCGATGACTGCATTGTAATCCAAGATCTCCACGCTTCCCGTCTCGGGATCGAGCTCGATCTCCACCATGCCCACCATAAAGGGAGGCGGGGAAACGGGGGAGGAATGGCTCGCGGTGGTCTGCACCGCAATCGTGTTGTTTACCATGGAGGCGGTTGCAAGGTCAAATCTGGATACCTCTCCGGTTCCGTCCAACTTTCTGACACCGTTTCCGAAAAACTCTACCTCGCTCCGGTCACAGTGAAGGAGGGACGCGCCAAGCTGACACAGGTTCTCGCGCAGCTCATTGCAGGCGTTCTCCACCGCTTTGCCGGTCACATAGGTCGTGGAGGAAGCATAGGAGCCGGAATCGTAAGGGGACGCATCGGAATCCGCACCGAACACCTCGATCTCATCCACACTGCACTCCAGACATTCTGCCGCCATCTGCGCCAGAATGGTATCGCAGCCGGTGCCCATGTCCGCAGCTCCGATCATCAGGATATAGAATCCTTCGTCGTTTAGCTTAATAGTCGCAGAGCCCACATCAACGCCGGAGATACCGGAGCCCTGCATGGAAATCGCCACACCGGCGCTGCGTATCTTACCGTCGGGCATCACCCTGACGGGGAATTTTTCCTCCCAGCCAAACATGCTGCAACAGTGCTCGATACATTTGTCCAGTGCGCAGGCGTTCGCAGTCTCACCGTAATAGGCAGGCATGCTCATGCCCTCGCGCACGATATTTTTCAGCCGGAGAGCGACCGGGTCCATCCCAAGCTTTGCCGCCAGTTCGTTCACGGCACTCTCCACCGCGAACTGTCCCTGCGTCGCGCCGTAGCCTCTGTACGCGCCCGCTGCCTGCACATTGGTGTAGACTACATCATAAGCGAAACGAAAGGCTTCCAGATTGCCGGTATAGAGCGGGATACTCTTATGTCCGGACAAGCCGACCGTGGTAGGGCCGTGTTCGCCGAACGCTCCTGTGTTGGAAAGGGTATAGACATCCAGCGCACGGATGGTGCCGTCTGAGGATGCTCCGAGTCTGACGGTAACCTCCATTTCATGGCGGGGAGAGCCTCCGATCTGGCACTCTTCCCTGGTATAGATCATCTTCGCGGGTCTCTTCGTCACCCAGGTGACAAAGGCGGGATATATCTCTGCCACGACGGTCTGCTTCGCGCCGAAGCCGCCGCCGATTCTGGGCTTCTCCACATGTACCTTCGACTTGGGAATGTCGAGCGCATTCGCGATGATCCTTCTGCAGTGGAAAACGATCTGTGTGGAACTGATGACATGCAGTCTTCCGTAGCGGTCTATCTCGGTATAGGTGCGGAAGGTCTCCATCATGGTCTGCTGGCAGGCCTTTACATGATAGGTATGCTCGATGACCTCATCGCAGTCTGCAAGCACCGCCTCCACATCATTTTCACTGCACACATCGGAAGCGCAGAGATTCCTTCTGTTGTCCGCGCCGACAGGGCACATGGATACCCAGTTTTCTTCCGGGTGTACCAGAATCGGGTTATCCTTCGCCTTGTGAAAATCCAAAACAGGCTCCAGCACCTGATATTTTACCCTGACGATCTTACATGCCCTATTCACGGCTGCCTCTGTCTCACCGGCTACAATGGCAACCGGGTCCCCCACAAAACGCACCCTTCGGTCCAGAAGCAGTCTGTCGTAGGGGGATGGCTCCGGATAGGTCTGCCCTGCCATGGTAAAGCGCTTTCCCGGAACATCCTCGTAGGTATAGATTCCCACGATACCGGGCACCTTCATGGCCGCGCTTTTTTCCACACTCTCTATCAAGGCATGGGCGTGAGGACTTCGGATGACCTTCACCACCAGAGCGTCCCGGGGAGTGATATCGTCCACATACACGGGCTTTCCCAGAAGAAGCTGCATCGCATCCTTCTTGCGCACACATTTTCCGACACTCCTGTAGGTACTTCTTTCGTTTAGTTCCTGTCTATTCATCCTTACCTCCTTTCCGGGAGTCAAGAAAGGCTCTGATGCCCCGCAGCTGTCCTTCATAGCCCGAACATCTGCAGAGATTTCCTGCCAGAAACTGTCTGATCTCATCATCTGTAGGATCGGGGTTTTCGCGAAGCAGCGCTATCGTATTCATGACGAAACCGGGATTGCAGAATCCGCACTGCTCTGCTCCCTGGTCGGCAATAAAACCGATGAACTCCTCCGCCTCCGCTGTCAGGCCTTCCAGCGTATCGATCCGATGCCCCGCCGCTCTTGCCGCCAACATACTGCAGGAAAGCACGGGAGTCCCGTCCATCAAAACGGTACAGAGTCCGCAGTTCGATGTCTCGCACCCTCTCTTGACGGACCGGCATCCTTCTGCGCGCACAAACTCAAGCAGCAGCAGGTCGGGACTGATTTCTCTTATGATCTGCCTGCCGTTTAAAATCATCTTAATTTCCATTGTCTCTTCCTCTTTGTGTCCGGTGCTACAGTCTGCTCATCGCTCTGTCCACAAGGACTTTGCAGATCTGTTTTCTGTACTGCGCACTTGCCCTTAAGTTGCTGCCGAATGCAAACTTCTCTGCTGCCTCTTCCCCGCAAAGCGGCCGGGCGGAACAAACCGGCATGGCATAGTGCGGTCTGGCGCCGACACTGTAAACATACCCCTGCGCGCTCTTTCCGACCGCCACTGCGAGCACGGGAAAGTCCGTAGAACTGTTTCTCTGGGAAAGGTACACCACGCTCTGTGTATCCTTGGGCACGAGAATGCGCAGCAGCACATCCCTGTTTTGGCGGGAGGTCTGCGTGAAATCGGCAAGCTCCATCACGCCTGCGCCGACAAGCTCAACCCTGGCGCGCAGCGCAAGGAACAAAGTCAATACATCGGAGAACCCGAACCTGCCGTAAATGCTGCCGCCGACTGTGGCGCAGTTTCGAAACTGTACGCCGACAATGTGCTCCACACTGTTTCTGATCGCACCCCCGGTCAAAGTATTCAGGCCCTCATGCTGTTCCAGCTGTCTGAGCGTAACCATGGCGCCGATGGAGTAATACTCGTCATCCTCTTCGATGGTTTCAAGCCCCAGGTCACACAGGTCGATCGCAGTGCCGTACTGCCTGTCCGTCATTTTCAGCCAGAGCATACCGCCGACTATGACGTTGTTCTTTTTCAGGTTCAGCTCGTACGCCTCCTCCGGACTGGCGGCGCGGACATATTGGTTGAAAGTGATCATTTTGCTTGCTCCTTATCCTTAGGCAAAACAATGTTTAACAGAATTGCTACAAAAGCGGTGGGAACGATCCCGGAACCGCCGAAGATCAAATTCAGCCAGTTGGGAAGTTCCGCCAGCACCGCACTGTTGGAACCCAGTCCGTAGCCCACGCCGAGTGCGATGGACACGATGGTGACGTTTCTGGGAGAAAGGGGATCCTTGGCAATCAGGCTGATACCGCTTGTCACGATGGAGGAGAACATGATGACTGCCGCTCCTCCGAGTACAGACTGCGGCATGATGGAGATCAGGGCCGAGAGCTTCGGGCACAGACCGCAGAGGATCAAAAAGAGCGCGCCGCAGGACAGGGCGAAACGGTTCACGATCTTGGTCATGGCAACCAGACCTACATTCTGGCTGAACGAGGTGTTGGGAAGCACGCCGAACAAAGCGGCAAGGGTGGAACCGATACCGTCGCACATTACGCCGCCCGAGAGTTCCCTGTCGGTCGCCTCTCTGCCCATACCACCCTCCACACAGGCGGAAATATCACCGACAGTCTCCACCGCAGTGACAATGAACATGATCAGGACGGGAAGGATCGCCCGCATGTCAAACACCGGCTTCACCGGCAAAAATCTGGGGATTGCGATCCAGCCGGCGGAAGCCACCTTACCGTAATCCAGCACCCATGCCTTGGTATATTCCACGCCCTCCGCAGTCACTCCCGTGGTGGAGAGAAACAGCGGCAGAACCGCACAGACAAGATAACCGGCGATAATACCGATCAGAATACTCGCATAACTTGTGATTCCCTTCGTCCAGTGCTTCAAGACCAGAATCACGATCATCACGATCAGAGCCACCAGAAGGTTTTCCACGGAACCGAAGTCATTTGCCTTGTTGCCACCGCCGAAGGAATTCACACCGACGCTGATCAGGGAAAGGCCGATGGCCAGCACGACAGAGCCGGTGACCACGGAGGGGAAGAACTTACGGAGAGGCTTTAAAAAAGCACCGAGCACGGTCTCAAACAAACCGCCGATGATGGCCGCACCCATGATGGCACCATAGGCCAGAAAACCGCCGCCCATGACTTTGGCCACACTGGTAAACACACCGATGAAGCCCGAGCTGGTTCCCATGATGATGGGCACCCTGCCGCCGATGGGTCCGATGGTAAACATCTGAATCAGGGTGACAACACCCGCAATGATCATTGCATTCTGCAGGAGGGAAACTCTGATGCCGTCAAAGTCCGCTCCGCCGCAGACGCCCAGAATCACCAAAATCGGTGTCAGGTTGCTGACAAACATCGCAAGCACATGCTGCAGTCCCAGCGGAATCGCCTGCGACAGCGGAAGTCTTCCTTCAAAATCATAGGGTGTGCCGTAAACGACAGGCTTCCCGGTTTTCTTTTCCGTCTGTTTCATTTCACTTCTCCTTCGCATTCAGGCCTGAACAAACAGGCGTTGATCAGTAAACGATTCTGAGTCCCGCAGGCATGATGACGCTGTTTTTCGGGAATCTGCAAGATTTGAATCGTAACAAATTATACCAGAAAAAGTCTCTCCTGAAAAGGGACAGGAGGGACTTTTCCTTCTATTTCATTTCGATCTGTTTCTTGGATCTCTTTCTTCGGTCTGTTTCGGACACGATTCATCTTAACAATAAAATATCCTCCGGGGCTACGGTCAGCTGCCTGACGGTTCCCGCTAAGACAGCGGATGCTTCTGTCTCCCGGGTTCTGGGATATTTGACCTGCAGCAGTCCGCCGGATGGTGTCCTGCACAGGCAGGTATACTCAAAGAGCGCCTCCTCCACCACACACTCCGTGATGTCTATCCTGTTTACAGCCGGATTGCCGGTATGACTGACGGCTCCGTTTTGGTCGGGTATCACGCCTGCCGGCTCCCCGGCTTCTTCCCGCAAAAAGCCAAAGGCGTGCGCACGAATACCGATATAGCCTATCTCGCCGCGCCTTGCCTGTAAGGCGTCCGGGACACAGACCTCCAGCTCGGTTCCAAAATCATGCGCAAACACATGGGTCTCATCGAGCCACTGCATCCGGGAAATATTTTTGCAGCCGGACAAAATCGCTGCTTCTCTCGTGCCGGGCGCCAGAAAGAATTCTTCCCTGCCCTGCACCTGCCCCAGATTTCCTCTCTCCAGGCAGGCGATGTTGTCGCTCAGAGAGTAGATTTCATCCCGGTCATGGGACACAAACAGCACGGTTTTGCCATACTCCCTCAGGTAGCCCTTCAGCTCGCGGATGAGCCCCGCCTTCAGGAAGCTGTCCAGAGCCGCGAACGGTTCATCTAACAGGATGCATTCCGGCTCGCTCATCAGCATGCGCACCATCGCAGTCCGCTGCTTCTGTCCGCCGGAAATCCTGTCCGGATATTGGTCCTTCACCTCATACAGCTGCATCTTCTCCAGCCATTCCTTCAGCAGCGCTTCACTCTCTTGGGTCTGCCTTCTGTCCCCGGGTATCGCAATGCGGATATTCTCTCCGACCGTCATGTGCGGAAACAGCGCATAGTCCTGAAACAGGTACCCCACATGTCTCTCCCGCGGAGGCAGGCAGATGCCTGCTTCACTGTCATAGAGTACCCGGCCGTCCAGCACGATCCGCCCGCTGTCCGGGGGCTCGATTCCTGCGATGCACCGAAATAACATGCTCTTACCGCTGCCCGAGGCACCGAGAAGCCCCAGTACCTCTTCTTTGGCGCAAAACTCCGCCCGCAGGACAAACGCGGATAACTTTTTCACAATACTGACTTCCAACATATCCGTACTCTCCTGCCCTTATTTTCTGCCTGACCACAGGTTCATGCCCGTCACCAGTATAAATGCTGTCACCACGACCAGAACCGTCCAGAATCCCGCCGTCAGATAGTCCCCGTCCTGTACCACCATGGCAATTCTCTGGGAGATCGTTCCGGTTTTCCCGGGAATGTTGCCCGCCAGCATGGAGGTTGCCCCGTACTCTCCCATCGCCCTTGCAAAGGTAAGCACGGTTCCCGCAAGCAGTCCCGGCTTCGCAAGCGGCAGCGTGATCCGGAAAAAGATTTCCCGCTCGGACAGCCCGAGCGTTCTCGCCGCATCGAGCAGGTTCCGGTCGACCTGCTCCAGGGCGCCTCTGGCATTCCGGTACATCAGCGGAAACGCGATCACCGTCGCCGCCAGAATACATCCCGCCCAGGTATGGACTGCCTTGAACCCGAACGCCTCGTACAGAAAGCCTCCGGCCGGTCTTCTGAGGCTGAAGATACGAAGCAGGATAAAGCCTGCCACCGTCGGCGGCAGAACCAGCGGAAGTGTCAGAATACCGTCCAGGACGGCGCGGAACCGGGTACTTTTCCGCACGGCAAGATTGGCGGCCCACACTCCCAGGAAAAAGGAGAGTACGGTCGCCACCACGCCGGTCTTTAATGAAATCCATAACGGACTGTAATCCAGGCTCTTCAGCCAGCCAATCGTCTCACTCATTGTCACACCCTGTCACTGCATTGTATCAAAATAATAGGACTCAAAAATTTCTCTCGCCGTATCTGATGTCAGGAACCGTAAAAAGTCACGAAGCACTGCCTCTTCTTCGGCGCTTCGCTCCGTATTCTTCACGCCTGCGACAGGATAAATGACATTGCCTGTGAGTTCATACGGAATCTTCTCCAACACGACGATCCGATCTTCCAGCCCCCTGATATCGGAATCATAAACGGTACCGACTTCATTGCCGCCCTCAGCCACGGCAGACACCACAGCTGCGACATTGGCGCACTCGTTGATCTCCATGCCGCCCAGCGCCTCACTCACCTGCGAGGTCGTCACGGCCGCTATGTCAAAGCCTTCCGCGGCAGCATCCGTCTCAGGCAGTATGCCCGCCGTGAGCATTGCCTGTCTGGTATACTTTCCGACCGGAACGGAACCGTCTGCCAGCGCAAGATCGGAGGCTTTGGAAATATCTGACAGTCCTGTCACTTTCGTGCCGCTGCCCTGATAGGTGATCACGCAGACCTGATTGTTTAAGAGATCCTGTCTCGTCCCGTCCAGAAGCATATCTTCCTTCTCCAGGACATCCAGCTGCTTTCTGTCCGCAGAGAAAAACACATCACACTCTGCCCCCTCGCGTACCTGCGCAAGCAGCTTCCCCGAGCTGTCATAGTTGTAGAGAAAGCTCACCTCGGGATGCAGCTTCGAATAAGCCTCGCAAACCTCCGTGGCCGCTCCCTGCAGGCTTTTCGCCCCGAAAAAGGTGATGACCGTCCCCTTCGTCTTTTCCCCGCAACCGCCCAAAAGCAGCAGGCTCATCAGCAGTAACGAAGCCAGAAGCTTCGTCCTGCGGCCGGTGTTACTCATATCCGGTACCTCTCTTTCGATTATGGCTCTCGTTCCCCCAACTTCCTTGGAGAGAACGCCCTTTGACGGAACTCGCTTTGCCGGAACCTGCCTCCGCCCGCTCTTTCCTCTTCCGCTTTCCGTCCTGCGAGAGCGCAGTCCCTCAGGGATAGGAATCCACGGGGTTCCCTACAGCTTCCCCGGGGCTTCCTAATACTTCAGGAATACATGGCGGCCGTCCTCCATGAAGACATAAAGCGTACCATCCGGTGCCAGCTGATATTCTGAGCCGTATCCGAAGGTGGATTCGCCGTCCCGTTGCGGCACAAGATCGGTATGGCGAGAGATGCCATCCATCTCGCCTGTCTTTTCCTCCTTCGTAACTTCTCCGGAATCGTAATAGAGCTCGCCGTTTACCTGGATGATTCCGGGCTTCGTGTCGGATGTCATCAATACCCGGTTGAGTTCCAGCGTCTTCAACACCTTATCGTATGTAAGCTGAATCCTGTGATTGTCCGATAAAATAAAGGGCTCAAAAATGACCCATTCGTTGTCGCTGCCGCGCATCGTGATTAAAATATCAGAGTTGTAGGAACTGCCTAAGTACCGGTGATCCCCCAGCTCTTCCCCGGAGTGGGCATCACTGCGATAATCATAGGCCAGCAGTTCATCCAGCGCAATCACCATGGAGGCGATATCCTCAAGAGAATTCTCTTCCGTGAGGTTGACACTGACGGAATCTCTTAAGAATTTATAATCAACGGTACTGACCGTCTTTAAAACAGCCTCTATTTCGTCTTTGTAATGCTCTATCACGCGCAGCTTATAGTCGGTGGTGTAATAGAGATTCTTACCGTAAAAGGGTGTGAAGGCTTCCACAAGAACCGTTTTTCTGTTGTCAACGATGACATTGAATTCTATTCCGCGGTCATCTGCCATAGGAAAATAGTATTCTTTGCCGGAGAAGGTTTTCTCCGTTTTCTTCTTGCCGCCGGTCGATTCGACCCTGTCATTGATGTATGCTTTGGCAAAGGCTTCTGCATCGGATGCGGAAGTGCTCCGCGAAAAAAGCGAGCAGCCCGACAGGACACAGGTGGCGCACAGACACAGTCCCAGCACACAGAATATCTTTTTCATACGAAACCATCCTCCCAATACCAAACGAAATCGATTACACTTTCTCCAAAAATACTTCTACGACACCGCCGCAGACCAGGCCTTCCTTCTCTGCCTCCGCGGGCGTCAGATTGACGCAGAGCAGCTCTGTCGTCTGCGCGGATGCAAGAAGCTCCCGGCTTCGCGAGGTCACCTCTGCCTCCATGCAGCCGCCGCCGATGGTGCCGAGGACTCTTGCTTCTTTCGTCACAAGCATGCGCGTTCCGGCCGCTCTCGGCGCACTGCCCCGCTTGGAAACGATGGTGCACAGCACAGCCTCGGGATGTTCTTTGCATAATTCCTCCAAAACAGCGGGGTCGGGGCGGCTGCTCTTATTCACACTGTTTTTCTGCAAAATCAGCTGCGCCGCAATCGAAACCGCGATCTCCTCCGGTGTCTGCGCATTGATCGCAAGCCCGATGGGTGCATGGAGCGTCTCCAGGGCCTGCTTGGTGATCCCCTGCTGCTCCAGCTCCTTCTTCAAAAGGGCAATGCGACCCCTGCTGCCCATCATGCCGACATAGGCATAGGGCTTTTCCAGAATCCGCTTCAGACATTCCTCATCATACCGATGCCCTCTGGTTGCGATCACAAAATAGGTGTCCGCATCTGAGGAAATCTCCTGCAAGGTCTTCGAAAAATCCTCGCAGTACACCGAATCTGCCCCCGCCTCCTTCGCATATCCCGCAAACAACGGTCGGTCTTCCAGCACGGTCACATGAAACCCGATTGTCTTAGCCAGTCTTACCAGTGCAAGCGAAACATGTCCCCCTCCGCAAACAATCAGCTTTGTCCGGGAACCGATCCGCTCCACGAAAATATCCGAAGCCTTTTCCACCCCGCCTGTCAGAATGCAGGGCATGTCGGCAGCCAGGATTTCCTCCCGTCTCCCAAACAGCACGGAGGTTTTCAGTTCCCTGCCCCGGCCTTCGAAGTATCTGGGAATGCCGTCCAGGAAAAGGATCGTCTCTCCTGCGCCCTCTCCCGCGATTACCTTGGCAAGCACCGCGTCTGCTTCCGCACATTCCTGTGACAGCATCCGGTAAAGGTTCGGAGGCAGCACTGTGACCTCGTCGCCGACCCGGATCTCGCCCCCTTTGATCACGACCGCAAACACGCCCTCGACCGGCATGATGCATCTGCCCATCTTGTCAAAGATCGCGCAGTGATCGTGGCATTCCTTTCCGATCTGCGACAATTCCAGCACAGCGTCGCCAATGAGAAACCGGGTTCCAAGCGGCAGGCTCTTTAAGTCCTCCGGGCCGTCAAGGATCAGATTCTCTCCGAATGCTCCGTCCGTCACCTCTGCCCCGCAAGCGCGGAATGCATCGATCGCGGCAAGCGGCAGGAGGCTGACCTGTCTGTGCCATCTGCCGGCATGGGCATCCCCCTTCACGCCCAGGTTTTCAACTAAGAGCGCCCTCTCAACAGGGTATTTTTTGGTTCCCTTTTTCTCGCTGATGCAGATTGCTTTCAAGACTGCCATAGTTATCCTCCGATACGGCTCATCGCCTTATGTTCCGTCACCTGCTGCACCCGGTCAAAGCAATGCGCCTCCGGTTTTTTTAAGATGATCTCCTTCAGATATTCCGCGCAGGCCTCCCGCTGCCCTTCCTTTTGCAAAAAGGGGCGGATGTCATAGGAATCCTCATAGCACAGGCAGGGTTTGACCCGGCCCTCGCAGGTGACCCGGATCCGGTTGCAGGACCCGCAAAAAGGTCCGTGTACCGCGCTGATAAAGCCGACAGGCACAGCAAGCTGCGGAAACCGCACATAGAAGGCAGGACCGTTTCCCGCCTCCTGACAGGACACCGGCGTGCCAAAGCGGGCCGCAAGTCTCTCCAGTACCTCCCTGCCGGATATGCAGACCCGGCCTCTTGCGTACCCGATCGGCATCATTTCAATCAGACGGACCGGCACAGAGAAAGACTCTGCCAGCAGCACCAGCCCTTCATAATCTGTGTCCCGGTCACTGACACAGTTTAAGCGCACAACAATTCCGGCTTCCTTCGCCGCCCGGATGCCTTCACACACCTGCAAAAAAGAATCCTTGCCCGTGATTGTACGGTACTGTTTTTCATCCGCACTGTCCAGGCTGACATTGACTCTGTCGATGCCGACCGCCCGAAGCATTTCCGCCGACTGTGCCAGCAGCACGCCGTTGGTGGTCAGCGTCACCGTCTCCACGCCCTCGGTCTGTTTCAGGCGTCGAATGATCTCCGCACAGTCCGGGCGAAGAAGCGGCTCTCCGCCGGTAATCTTGTAATGCCGGATGCCGAGCGACACGCCGGCAGCGGCGATTCTTATGATCTCATCCCCCGTAAGACACACGGCCGCTGTGGCTACGCAGACCTCCTCGGGCAGGCAGTATCTGCACCTTAAGTTACAGGCATCCGTCACGGAGATTCTCATGTATGAAATCTCTCTGCCATAGGAATCTCTCATGCCGTCACCAGCCTTTTCCGAAACCGCAGTTGGGATAAGTACACTGAGGGCAGTTGAGACAAAGTCCGCCCTCGCCCAGACAGGCCAGCTCTCCGGCGCTTATCGTATCATCCGCCAACAGTCTGGGAAGCACCAGGTCGAAAATCGTTCTCTTCGCGTACATCACACAGCCGGGAAGTCCCACGATCGGCACACGATTTTCAAAATAGGACAGCAAAAACATAGCCCCGGGCAGCACGGGCGCCCCGTAGGATATGATATCCGCGCCGGTGTTTTTGATGGCAAGCGGCGTCCTGTCATCCGGATCCACACTCATTCCTCCGGTGCAGAGCACCAGCTGCGCACCGGCTTCGATCGCGCGCAGGCATCCGTCCGTCACCTGTTGGGGGGCATCCTCATACACCTCGTGAAATATCACCTCACAGCCGTACTCGGATAACTTCTCCATGAGTACGGGCGTAAAGGTATCCTCGATTCTGTGGTGATATACTTCACTGCCGGTGGTCAGGATCGCCGCCTTTTTCGCTTTCAGGGGAAGCAGGGAGAAAATATGCCTTCCCCCGCAAACTGCTTTCGCCTCTTCCATCTTGTCCTTTTTGATCACGAGGGGAATCACGCGGGTCCCCGCCAGTTTATCCCCCTTTTTCACGACTGTGTTGCCGTGTCTGGACGCTATCATCATCTCCCCCAGGGAATTGACTTTTTTTAACAGCTCGCTGTCCACCTTGAGCAGGCCGTCACAGTCCGCTATCAGCTCAATTTTGCCTTCCCTGATCTCGGAAGGATGCATATGCTCACCGGCGCACAGCTCATATAAGATCTGCGCGGCGTCATTTTCATGCAGCATCGTCTCATCATTTTCCCAGATGTAGATCTGCTCCTTGCCCACGGAGAGAAGCACCGGAATATCTTCCTCGCGGATCACATGACCCTTGCGAAACACGGCGTCCTTGGTCACGCCCCTGATGATCTGCGTGATATCGTGGCAGAGCACCTGTCCGACTGCCTCTGTTGTTTTTACACACTTCATGCCTGATCACTCCTTCGGTCTTACCAGCACCAGAATGTGCTTGATCTTGGGAAATTCCTGTTCAATCCGATCATGTACCCGCTCCGCGATTTTGTTTGCCTCAGTTAGAGGGATCTGTCCGTCTGCGAGAATCTCCAGGTCCACATAGATTCTGTTGCCGAACTCTCTGGTCTGAATATGGGATACACCGAGCACGCCCTCCTGCCTTCCGGCACAGGCTACGATCCCCTGCTGGGTCTCCTGAGAGCATGCGTGATCGACCATCTTCTTGATCGCATCCGCAAAAATATCATACGCCGCCTTCACGATAAACACACAGATCAACAGACTCGCCACCGGGTCAAACCAGCGGTACCCCATTCTCGCGCCCAGAATACCGATCATGGAGCCCACGGAAGACAGCGCATCGCTTCGATGATGCCACGCATCCGCCATCAGGGCGTCGCTCTCCAGCTGCTTCGCATAGTATCTGGTATACCAGTACATGGCCTCCTTCGCTGCGATGGAAATCCCTGCGGCAATCAGGGCAAGCAGCCCCGGAATCTGCAGTTCTGCGGGATCCCTGGCGGTCAGATTTTCCACCGCGGCGTGCCCGATAAAAAGTCCCGTAATGCACAGCACGATCGCCAGCACGATCGCTGCCACCGACTCAATTCGTTCATGCCCGTACGGATGCTCTTCGTCCGAATCCTTCCCCGCCAGCTTCACGCCGATGATCACGACGATGCTGCTGAACACATCCGAAGCGGAATGGACCGCGTCCGACACCATCGCGCCGGAATGTGCGACGATACCGGCAATCAGCTTGAGAAGCGACAGCACCGTGTTGCCCACAATGCTGACCGTAGAAACCCTCACAGCCGTTTCCGTAAAATGGTTCGTTTTTTCCTGTACGCAATTTGCATGTTTTTGTTTCTTTTCCTGTTCCATAGCCTTCGACCTCCTGAATCGTGTGTCTCCTCTTTGGACTTGTCAGAAACACAATTTCAAAGAGGAAACAGTGTATGAGTTTCTCATCTCCTGCGCTATCTGCCAGGTTTGTGGGCCCTGTAAAAGGGTAAAATGAAGCCCACGAAACCAGTAATGTAGCTTACTGTCCCGTGGGTGCTTCGTCCACTGTCACTTGCGTAACCCGGCTCCGAGAGATTCTCCGGCCTGTTCAGTTTGTACTGTAGTTGATTTTGCAGTGCAAAGAGTTACTATTATGCTACCAAATATCCGCGATACTGTCAACCTGTTTCAAACGCCCGTCCCGAGGTGTCTCAACTACCCCCGACCGCACTCTCCTTCCTGACCCGTGAGCACGGCAAGACCGTGTTCGATGCTGCCCATCAGAAAAGCCATGCTCTCCTCCACAGCCTTCACACTGCCGGGGAGATTGATGATCAGCGTCTGATTTCTGATCACACTCACACCACGGCTCAATATCGCGCGCGGCGTAAACTGCAGACTGTAGGCGCGAAGGCCCTCCGCGATACCGGGCGCGTTTCTGTGCGCTATCGCCATCGTCGCCTCCGGGGTAGTGTCCCGTAAGGAAAAACCGGTTCCGCCCGTCGTCAGGACCAGACTGCATCCCACCTCGTCGGCGAGGCGCACCAGCTCCTCCTGCAGAAGCTTCGCATCGTCGGGAAGCAGTCTGTAGGAAACCACCTGATAGGAATGCTCTGTAAGCAGCTCCTTCAATCTCTGTCCGCTCCTGTCCTCCCGCTCACCCGCATATCCTTTATCACTCAGTGTCACAATCGCTGCCGTATACATACATCCTCCTACTGTGCCCTATACTGCCCGCTCTTTCCGCCTTCTTTTTCCAGCAGACGGATACCGCTTATCTCCATCGAGCGGTCCATCGCCTTACACATATCATAAATGGTCAGCAGGCACACGGACACCCCTGTCAGAGCCTCCATCTCGACGCCGGTTCTGCCGGTGCAGGTCACCTCGCAGGTCGCCGTAATGGTTCTTTGGGTTTCATCCAAAGCAAACTCTATGCCACAGCCGGTCAGGGGAATCACATGGCAAAGCGGAATCAGTCTCGCATTCTCCTTCGCCCCCATGATGCCTGCGATCCTTGCGACGCCGAGCACATCACCCTTTTTCGCAGTGCCCTCAGCGACCGCACGAAACACCTCTTCACTGACACGGATGCTTCCTGTCGCAACCGCCCGCCGCTTCGTTATATCTTTATTCGAAACATCCACCATATGTGCATTTCCTGCCTGGTCAAAGTGCGTAAAACCGTCCATTGTCTCTCCTCGTCTATTGTTTCATTGCGTATGCGCATACCAGCTCCAGCACGCTTCCCGCAATGCACCTTGCCTTGTCCGAAATCGTAAAGCAGTTCTTCCGTTCCTGCTGTCTGGGGTCGATGTCGGCGATCTTGAAGCCTTCCGTCACCGCATAGCCCTCGCGGATCAGTCCGCGCAGAATGCCGGCAATCGTTGCCTTCACGCTGTGCTTTGCTCCGTCCGCTCCGGTGATGACGGCAATCTCCTGCCCGGGGCTTACGATATCGCCGATCCGGCTGCACAGATGAATCGTCCCTGCTGCCCGGGCATGGATGACGCGCTCTTTGGTATACCCGCCGATATCTCCCGGGATTCCGGTGTTGGGAAAGGCACTTCCCTCGCGAAGGATCCGGCCCAGATTATGTCCCCGTCTGGTCTCCACTACCACATGCACATCCTCCCCTGCGACAAAGCCGGGCCCGACGCCGATCGTCAGGGGCGCCATGTGCATCCCTGTGCCCAGGTTTTTCTTGGCAATGATGGCATCCACCACCACATCGGGCCGCATCCTGGCAATGCTCTCACCCTCGGGGTCTGTCAAAACCGGTATCAGCCCCTTGTCCCAGACTGCCTTTGCCTCTTCCGCGCACGCTATTTTCACGGCTGTCACGCCTTCCACGCTCATCTGTCCCTCATAGACCGCCTCGCAGAAAGAAACCTGTCTTCTGATGGCGGCAGGGCGTTCTGCCTCCAGCACCAGTACGCGGAATCCTGCCCCGAACAGCCTGTGAATGATCCCCGTAGCCAGATCCCCTCCGCCACGCACAACCACAAGAAAATCAGACTTCCTCATATCGTCTCGTCCCTTCCTTCGTCTCTGCGAGAAAACACCTGACCGGTATCCCCGGCGATTGTTTCTGCAGCCTGTTTTGATAGAGTGCAAACAAGGCCCGCACATGCTCTTTCGTAACGGTTGTGTCCTCCTCCAGGTGCAGATACTCCTTCGCCAATTCCAACCGGTGTATGACCTCTCCTGCCCGTCTGCCGATGCCCTCTTTTCCCATGACGACAAGTACTTGCGTCGTGTCCGCAGGTATGACCGGTTCCGTTTCATTCGGGACCTTCAAAGGCATCTGCCGCGAACCGTCTGCCTCAATCAGCACGACATCCGCAGTCTTTCGTATCTGTGTCAGCAGCCCTTCCGGCAGGATCGTGCACTTATCCGGATGCGCTGCCTGCGCGCCCGCCATGCAGAATCCGTCCTCCGAAAGCTGCTCCTTAGCGCGGCGCAAAAAGGCGCACGCATCATCCCCGGTACGATACAGCAGCATCCCCGGCTCCTTCCACATATGTGTCGTGGTCAGAATGAGCACTCTTTTCCCCTCTGCGGCAAACTGCGCCTGCAATCTGTGAATCAGCGTCGTCTTGCCGCCTGCACCGACCACGGATATCACCTGTTGTTTCATACCTGCCCTCCAACTCAGCGTTGCAAAAAACCACTCCCGCGTCACCGCGGAAACGGAGGGGTGCAAGCCCCGGAATTACACAGAGGCCGGACGCATCCGCGGCTGTCCCGCCGGAGGTCATTTCCGTCTCCGCCGGGCAGCCGACCCTACGCCGGCCTTTGATTTTATCTCTGCCCTCCAATGTATGCTTCGGTGCAACCCTCTGCCTTCTTACATACCGCGTTCTTTTTCCCGCGCGATTCTGGCGGTCAGTGCAATCGCTTCGTTGACATACTCCACAAACGCATACTTTCTCACATCATAATCCAGAACATTTCTGGAAGTACCATCCTTGAAATTAATACGGATCTTGGAGGTTACAACACCAATGTCGTCCGTGATCTCCTCTAACTGTGCATCCTCGATCTCGCTGAACTTCAGATAGTACAGCTTCTCCATGACTTCCTTGATGAGGATGCCGTCGGTCGTGAACAGAAAGCCCTCCTTCGCGGACCGAAATACTGTCGTATCCAAAAACATAATGATGTCTTCGTAGTTGACCGGAATTGCATAAAACCTCATGAACTTACGGATCTTGTGATCATGATACCCGCTGAATCCCGGAACGAACCACTTCACGCTTCTTCCCTTCATTCCGTCCATGTACTTCTCAAACACCTTGAAATAACGCTCTCTCTTTGTCAGTTCCATTTTTATCCCCCTTTATCTGCCAGCCTTATCTGTGTCTCCATGTTGCCGAGGAGAAGAGAATCAAGATCGGGAAGATCTCCAGTCTGCCGGCAAGCATATCGATAATCAGAATGAGCTTGGAAAACATGCTAAAGTTTGCATAATTGCAGGCGGGCCCGACCATTTCAAAGCCGGGACCGATATTGTTGAAGCAGGCGGCAACCGCAGACAGATTTGTTGTCAGCGAAAAACCGTCCGCAGAGATCAGCAGAAAACTTAAGGCAAAGAGCATGATGTAGGCTGCCAGATAGGCGTTGGTGTTCTGCAGCACCTTCTCATCCACCGGATGATTGTTCACACGGACTGCCTGCACCTTGTTGGGGTGTACCACCTGTCTGACGCTCCGCATAGTGCTTTTGATCACCAGAAGCGCTCTGCCGCACTTAAATCCGCCGGCGGTACTTCCGGCGCACGCCCCCATCATCATGAGGAAGAACAAAACCGCCTTGGACAGCCCCGGCCATACATCAAAGTCCGCGGAGGCAAAGCCCGTTGTCGAGACAATGGTCGCGACCTGAAACGCCGCATGCTTTAAGGTTTCCCCGAAGGTATCGTAATAACCGCGAAGATTCCAGGTGATCAGCAGAATACTCGCCGCCACGATACCGAGGTACATGCGAAGCTCCTCGTCCTTGAAGACACTTTTCACCTGGCGGATCAATATCAGATAGTAGCAGGTAAAGTTGATTCCGAACAGCAGCATAAAAACAGTACAGACCGTCTGTATGTAGGAGCTGTAACCGGCGATACTGTCATTTTTGACGCCGAAGCCGCCGGTTCCCGCCGTGCCAAACGCGGTGCATATGGCTTCAAACCAGCCCATGCCGCCGCAGAGCAGGAAGATCAGGTCCAGCACGGTCAGCGCAATGTATATCAGGTACAGGATGCCCGCTGTCTTCTTCATCTTCGGGACCAGCTTGCCGACAGAAGGTCCCGGGCTTTCCGCACGCAGCAGGTGCATCGTAAAGCCGCTCTCCTTGCCGCCCGCAGAGGAGATCGCCAGCAAAAATACCAGAACGCCCATACCGCCCAGCCAGTGGGTAAAGCTTCTCCAATACAAAACTGCTCTGGAAACGCCCTCCACGAAGGGCATAATGGAGGCTCCGGTGGTAGTGAATCCGGAGACGCTTTCAAAAAAAGCATCCACAAAATTCGGAATGGCGCCCGAGAAAAAGAAGGGGAGACAGCCAAGCAGTCCGATTGCCACCCAGCTGAGCCCTACACAGGCCAATCCCTCTTTGGCATAAAAAATTGTCTTTGCTCCGCGACACAGAAAGGAAAGAAGTCCAGAGACGGCGGCAATGATCGCAATGCTGAGCAGAAAAGCGCCCACTACCGCATATTCCCGGTCCCACAGGCCGATCAGCACGGCAGGCAGCATAAACACTGCCTCAACCGTCAATATCCTGCCCATGAATTTACCCATCATTTTATAGTTCATGGTAAACCTCGTCAGAATTATTCAAAAATATCGTTCAACTGATAGATACGCTTATCACGGTCTATGACGATAATCACGGTATTGCCGCTCTCGAAGTAAGAGTCACCGTTTGGGATCTCCGTCCTGCCGCCCTTGGTGATGCAGACGACCAGCACACCCTTCTTCAGCTTCAGGGTTTTCAGCGGTTCCCCGCAATGTCTGGTGTTTTCATCCACAACAAATTCCACCGCCTCAGCCTGGCCGTCCGCGATGGAGTGTATGGTCAGTGCAGCGCCCTCCTGATTCTTCATGGCGCGCACATAACGCACAATGGTATTGCCGGCAAGCTCCTTGGGACTGATCAGGCTGCCCAGGGAAAGATTGCCCAGAATATGGGTATTGTCCAGATGTCCCTGCTTGGTGATGACCTGCGGAACGCCGCAGCTGTTGCCATACAGGGAGATGACCATGTTCAGTTCATCGAGACCGGTCATTGTCACAAGCGCGTCACAGTCATTGATGCCCTCACTCTCCAGAAGCTGTCTGCTGCTGGCATCTCCGTGAATGATACAGGTATTGGGCAAAAGCTCCGCCAGTGTCTGGCAGCGCTGCAGATTGCTTTCTATGATCTGCACATTCACATTGCTGCTCTCCAGTAGCTTTGCGAGATAATAGCTGATGCGTCCGCCGCCGCAGATGATGACACGCTTGACTTTATGGGTAATGATGCCCAGGTTCTTCAGCAGTGTCGTCAGGACATCGGAGGCAGCCGTAACGAAGATTCTGTCACCCTCCTGCAGCACAAAATCACCGTCCGGCGCAACAGCCTTACCGTTTCGCAGTACGGCGCAGACCAAAGTCTTGCACTTGACGATCTGCTGCATATCCTTCAGGGGGATGTTGCATAATTTACTGTCTGCTTCCACTCTCAGCTCCACGATCTCCACGCGCCCCTTTGCGAAGGAGTCGCGCTTCAAAAACCCGGGATAGCGAAGCAGTCTGGCGATCTCAACTGCCGCATGGTTCTCCGGGTTCACGGCCATGGACAGGCCGAACACATTTCTCATGGAATAGATCTGTCTGGTATATTCCGGATTACGCACTCTTGCAATCGTGTGAATCCCGGGATTCAGCGCATGCGCCGTCATACAGCTGAGCAGATTGATCTCATCCTGCCCCGCCACCGCGATCAGAAGATCCGCATCCTTCACGCCGGCCTGCAATAAAACATCCATGGAAGCACAGTTTCCCTGTACCACCATGATGTCGTATATCTCTTCACTTAATTCAAGCACCTTGGGATTGGAGTCGATCAGAGTCAGTTCATCTCCCTCAAGCGACAGCTGTTTCGTCAGCGTCGCTCCCAGCTTTCCTTCACCTGCTATAATAATTTTCACAGCTTTTCTCCAAAACTACTCTATGATTCGTCGAACCGACAAAATGGTCCGATACTTTGCCTGGCTGACCTTGATTCCGGTCTTCTTATTGCTGGCGTGCACGATCATACCGCCGCCGATGTACATTCCCACATGTCCGCTGTAGCAGATCAGGTCGCCGGGCTGTGCATTGGCATAATCCACTTCCTTCCCTGCACTTCTCTGCTGCGTGGAGGTTCTGGGAATACTATAGCCAAAGTCCTGATAAATCTTATAGGTAAAGCCGGAGCAGTCTGCACCCTTGGTCAGGCTGGTACCTCCCAGCACATAAGGGTTCCCGACAAACTGCAGTCCGTACTTCGCAATCTTTTTCCCGAGGTCGGAGCCGGATGCACCGTCCACGATGGCAGCATAGTCCTTGTTGACAGTCACGGTAATATTCGCCGCATTCTGCTGTGCCTGCAGCTGTGCGAGCTTTTTCTTGTCAGCCTGCAGCAGCTTCTTTGCGGTGCTGGCGGCTGCCTTTGCCTTCTTGATCTCGGCATCATAGTCGGCCGATTCACGCTTTTTGACGGCAAGCTGGTTGTCCAGCTCCTTCTTCAGGCCGGCGAGCTCCTCGCGGTCTGCCTCCAGACCCTTCTTATGCTCCTCCAGCTGTGCCTTCTCCGCCTCGAGCTGATCCCACAGATCATGCACATCATTCTTCGCCGTGATGTAACCGTTGAGTCTTCCGAGGCTGTAGGCATAGATTTTTTCGATGAAATCCATCTGGTTTAAGATCTCGGAGAGACCCTTCCCGGAAAAGAAGGAAGTGAATGTACTGGTGCTCCTGTTCTCATACATCAGTCTGGTGCAGTCAGTCATATTCTGACGCTGACTCTCCTCTTTCCTGACGGCAGCATCGTACTCCAGCTGGGTCTTGGCGATCTGCGCACCCTTATCCTCGATCTCGATCTCCTTCTCGGCGATCTCCTCTTCCTTCAGCTCGATGCAGGCCATCATATTGATGATCTCCGCGTTCAGGTCGGAGATCTGCTCCTCGATCAGATCCTGCTCATCCTCAAGCCCTGCGATGGCGTTCGTCCACTTATTGACCTCATCCTGGTGCCTGTTGATGTCCTGCTGCACATCCCGGATGGTGGACGCACTGACTGCGAGGCTTTCCTGCGCCAATATCAGGACGGAAAGAACCAGTGCCATTATGAAGTTTCTTGTTTTTTTCATATTTTTGCTCATAAGAAAAGCATATCATATTTCGGTATGCTTTTCATCAGTAAAATTATTAAAATTTTAGTTTCCGTTTCCGTTGCAATGTTCCAAACAGTGTCGCCCGCGATGCGGCCGGCAGCTCCTGTCCGGGGGCGTGCGTCTGCGGCTGCTTCTTACAGCTCACAGTTGTTTACGGTTCTGGGGAAGGGAACCACATCACGGATATTGCCCATGCCGGTCAGGTACATCACGCCTCTCTCAAAGCCGAGGCCGAAGCCCGCATGTCTGACGGAGCCGTATCTTCTAAGGTCAAGGTAGAAGTCATAGTCCTCCTTGTTGAGGCCAAGCTCATCCATTCTCTGCTCCAGCAGCTCAAGCTTATCCTCTCTCTGGCTTCCTCCGATGATCTCACCGATGCCGGGAACCAGACAGTCCATAGCCGCAACCGTCTTGCCGTCCTCATTCAGCTTCATATAGAAAGCCTTGATCTCCTTCGGATAGTCTGTCACGAAAACAGGTCTCTTGAAAATCTCCTCTGTGAGATATCTCTCGTGCTCGGTCTGAAGATCGCAGCCCCAGAATACCTTATAGTCGAACTTGTCATTGTGCTTCTCCAGAAGCTCGATTGCCTCGGTGTAAGTCACATGGCCAAAGTCGGAGTTTGCAACATGTGTCAGTCTCTCGATCAGACCCTTGTCCACGAACTGGTTGAAGAATGCCATCTCCTCGGGAGCGTTCTCAAGTACATAATTGATGACATACTTGAGCATGCCTTCCGCGAGCATCATGTCATCCTTCAGATCAGCGAAAGCCATCTCCGGCTCGATCATCCAGAACTCAGCCGCATGGCGGGTCGTATTGGAATTCTCCGCACGGAAGGTCGGTCCGAAGGTGTACACATTTTTGAAAGCGAACGCATATGTTTCCACATTGAGCTGTCCGCTTACGGTCAGATTGGTGGGCTTTCCGAAGAAGTCCTGTCCAAAATCCACCTTTCCGTCCCCGGTCCGGGGGATGTTGTTCAGATCCATGGTGGTCACCTGGAACATCTCGCCCGCTCCCTCGCAGTCGCTGCCGGTGATAATGGGGGTGTGCACATACACGAAGCCTCTCTCCATGAAGAAGCTGTGGATGGCGTAAGCGATCAGGGAACGCACGCGGAATACTGCCTGGAAGGTGTTGGTTCTGGGACGCAGATGGGCGATGGTTCTCAAATATTCAAAGGAGTGTCGCTTCTTCTGCAGGGGATAATCTGCGCCGGAGGGTCCCTCTACCAGAACCTCCTTCGCCTGCATCTCAAAGGGCTGCTTCGCGTTGGGCGTCGCTACAATCTCGCCCGTGATGATCAGCGCAGCGCCGACATTCATCTTGCACAGCTCCTGGAAATTCTCCAGTGCATCACCGTATACCACCTGCAAAGGCTCAAAAAAGGTACCGTCATTGATCACCAGAAAGCCGAAATTCTTAGAGTCACGATTGCTCCTGACCCAACCGCCTACGGTGACGGTCTTGCCGATGTAGCTTTCTGTGTCACGATAAATGTCTCTGATGTCTGTAAGTTTCATGTGTGTATTCTCCTTTTCGCCAAGATTTTCTATTTCTCTTCGATTTTTGCGTTCTCTTTCAAAAAGTCCATCACCTTCAGGCTCATGTAGTAATTGCGGTAGTCCTCCCTGCTATTGGTGCCGAGGAATGCCTCCACGGATTCGTAGCCGCCCTGTGTTGCATAAGTCTGAAGCTGCGTATCCAGCTCCTCGTCACTGATGGTAAGCCCTTCTTTGTTGGCAATGGCCTGCAGTGCAAGATCCTGCATCAGGGCACGCTCTCCGTACTGGTTAGCGGCCTGCTCACTGGTCATGTTATAGTAATAGTTCGCATACACATCGGGAGTCACCTGATTCATGCTGGCGCTGTATGCGATGTTGTTGCCGATTCTCTTGATATAGCTTTGCAGCATCGCCTCGGGAAGCTCAGCGAAGGTACAGCCGTTTAAGAGTCCCTCGAGGATCTGGCCCTCCACCTCGGCGTCATACTCTGTCTGGGCGTTCTGCATCAGATAATCCTTCACAAAAGTCCTGAACTCGGACACATTGGTGACATTGGGCAGGCCAAGCGCACTGATGACCTCATCCGTCATATCTTCCTCAGCAACCTCTTTCGGAAGAATACAATGAACGGTTACGGTAAATACGACTGCCTGTCCGGCAAGCTCCTCGCTGTGATACTGCTCCGGGAAGGTCAGATCCAGATCGACCGTCTCACCGGGCATCACGCCGATCAGCCCCTCTTCAAAGCCTTCGATAAAGGTTCCGGTTCCGATCCCTAAGCTTGCACCCTCAGCGGTTCCGCCCTGAAATGCCACGCCGTCCTTCTTGCCGCAGTAGTCAATGATAACGGTATCGCCGTTTTCAACGGCACGGTCCGTGATACCGCCGTTCTCAGCGTTCACGCCGCTTAAATACACATTCTGCATCAGATACAGCACCTCAGCGTCGTCCACCTTGACTGCATTCACGCTCACGGCCAGATTGCTGTAATCTCCGAGCGTGACATAATCCTCCATTTTCATCTGATGTAAGGGTGTGGAACTCTCCGCCGCACTGCTCTCGCTCAGGGAGGGTTCTCCCTGTTCTTCTGCCTTCCCGCAGCCGGCAAGCATCAGAACCATTGCAAGGGCTGCCATTTTCAATAATTTCTTTTTCATATAACTCCTCATTTCTGCCTGTTTTTCAATGAATATTCTTACTTTATATCACAACCGGATACTTTTTGCAACGAAAACAGAAGCAATTCCGTCCGCGAAGCGATAAATAACCGCAGATTCACACACAGTTTTCTGTTGCCTTATCCCCGGAAGCTGTGATAGAATGTAATAAGTTAATTGTACCCGGGAGGCTTATATTTATGAAAACATGGGCAATCGTATTGATTATTGTCGCAGTTGTCATCATCGGATTGATGATTTTACTGTATTTTTTAGGAAAGAAAGCGCAGAAAAAGCAGGCGGAGCAGCAGGAAATGCTCGACGCCCACAAACAGACCTGCTCCATGCTGATCATCGACAAGAAACGCATGAAGCTCAGGGACGCAGGACTCCCCCAGATGGTCATCGACCAGACACCCAAGGCGTTTCGCGGTTCCAAGGTGCCTGTCGTCAAGGCGAAGATCGGTCCCCAGATCATGACTCTCATCTGTGATGAGAAGATCTTCGATTCCGTCCCCGTCAAGAAGGAAGTCAAGGCTGAAGTAAGCGGTATCTACATCGTCGGCGTGAAGGGGCTTCACGGCAAGTCCTCCGCTCCCCAGGAGACGAAGAAAAAAGGCTGGTTCAAGCGTGCCGTGGAGGCCGCTCAGGAGAAGGCAGGCGCAAAGCCCCTCAAATAATAGTCCGTGCAACGCAAAAGGTTCCCGCATCGGGAACCTTTTTTATGGTATGGAGAACGATACCCGTCTGCAGCACTGCAGATGGTATGCCGTTTTATCGGCCGCGGTGAGCCGTCAGCTGCTGATAGATTGCATCTGCCAACGCTCTGTGACCGGTTTCATCCAGATGCTCCCTGTCTATCTCGGACGGTCCGGCAACATCGGAAGCTGCCAGGGATTCTTGTGTCACCGCGCAGTGCAGCTTTTCTTTTGTACTTGCTTCCCGTCAGGATTTCCGCTATAATTGTATACAAAATACAGCATACAGTACACAGTATACGATTGTCTCAGGACGGAACACATTCCGGGCAGGTCCCATACGCCGGCAAACGGACATCCGTAAAAGGCAGGCACGGGAATGTTTCCCCAAAAGACGGCAAGGAAAGGCGCTCTTATGAAGCAGACAACTCTGAAGGCATATGCGAAGATTAACCTGGGACTGGATGTCCTGGGCAGACTTCCCAACGGATATCACGAAGTCAAAATGATCATGCAGACTGTCGGCATCTATGATGAGCTGACAGTGGAGAAAACAGAATCCGGCATTGTTCTGACCACCGACTCGGGAGAACTTGCCGCAGACGAGAGCAATCTGGTCTGGAAGGCCGCAAAGCTGATGATGGACACCTACCATATTCAGGGCGGTGTGAAAGCACATCTTTCGAAGCACATCCCCATCGCGGCCGGCATGGCCGGAGGAAGCACGGACGCCGCCGCCATGCTGAAGGCAATCAATCTCCTGTATGAGCTGAACATCCCAATCAGGGAACTGATGCGGATCAGTGTTGTCATCGGCGCGGATGTGCCCTACTGCGTCATGGGCGGCACCGCACTTGCAGAGGGCATCGGCGAGAAGCTAAGTCCTCTCCCCGCTCCTCCGCCCTGCTATCTTCTGGTGGCAAAGCCGGACATCAATGTATCCACCAAATATGTCTATCAGCACCTGGACGCGGAAGGCATTCCGCACCATCCGGACATTGATGGCATCATCGGCGCTATCACGCAGGGCAGTCTGGAAGGCATCACGAAGCGGCTGGAAAATGTTCTGGAGAAGGTGACCATCCCTGCCCATCCCGTGATTGCAGACATCAAGGCAAAGATGCTTTCCTATGGCGCACAGGGCAGCCTCATGAGCGGCAGCGGTCCGACCGTATTCGGGATCTTCGCCGACGAAGCGACTGCAAGGGAAGCCTACCGGCGTGCCGTGAGCGACAAACTGGCAAGGCACATTTTTCTGACCACCCCTGTCTGATATCGGAAAGGAGACGATAGACCATGGAAGATTTTATTCAGGCAAACATGAATGCATTTCTCCCTCTTCGCGATGTAGTGTTCAACACGCTTCGCCAGGGGATTCTGACCGGTGAACTAAAGCCCGGAGAAAGGCTGATGGAGATCCACCTTGCCGACAAGCTTGGCGTCAGCCGCACTCCGATCCGCGAGGCAATTCACATGCTGGAGCTGGAGGGCCTCGTCACCATGATTCCGCGCCGCGGCGCCGTCGTGTCACAGATCACCGAGAAGGGCATCAAGGATGTCCTGGAGGTCAGGCGCGCGCTGGATGTATTAAGCGTGGAGCTTGCCTGCGAGCGTATTACAGCCGACGAGCTAAGTGCGCTGGAGAAGGCGTGCGACCATTTTGCTGCCTGCGTCAGGACCGGCAGCACCAAGCAGATCGCACAGGCGGATGTGGAGCTTCACGACATCATCGTCCGCGCGACCGGCAACGATAAGCTGATACAGCTGGTCAACAATCTGGCTGAGCAGATGTACCGCTATCGGTTTGAGTACATCAAGAATGCAGAACAGCACGACCGTCTGATCGAGGAGCACAGAATCATCTATCAGAGTCTCCTAAAGAAGGACCGTGAGACCGCAGCCAAGGCAGCCAAGGTCCACATCGACAACCAGGAGGAAGCGGTTTTGACTCGCATCCGGCTGGAAGTAGAAAATAATCCTCTTTCGGAATAAATCTGCAGACCCCGGCAATACTTCTCGTATCTGATAAGTAAGAACAGGGGGATGGATGAAATATGAAGAACAAGAAGACATGGCATCTTGCAGTCATGTTGTGCGCCGCGCTCGGCTGGTGGGGAATGCTCTACCCGGAGCTGACCCTGACGCCTGAAACCGTCAAGGTCATTACCATGGATGTCTCGGGGCAGGAGATCCCGGAAGCATCGGAGGACCTGTATGATGAGACACTTTACCTGAAGCTTTTAAAGGCCGGCCCTGAGAATATCCGCTTTCGCAGCAAACTGTTCGAGATGCTGAAGGAGCTGCTGGAACAATTCACGGACCGGGCAGGAAGCACCATTGCAGATGTCGTTTTGCCCTATAAATAAGCAACCGGAGAATCCCATGACAAAAGAAGTTAGCATAAAGATCACCGGACGCCAGACAGACGAAACCGGTCAGGCGTCCAAGATATCTGTCTCCCTCTGCGGAGAATGGTACGAGCGGGGAAGCTCGGTCTATGTCTTTTACGACGAAAAAGATCCCGATAACGGGGCGGTTACGAAGAACGCCCTGAAGCTATCGGGATCCGTTGTGACGCATTCCAGAAAGGGCGCCGTCACATCGCAGATGACATTTGAGGCAGGCCGGAACATGAAAACAGACTACCGCACGCCCTATGGCTCGTTTTTGTTGGAGCTTCGCACGGAGACGGTGAGTATCCTGCGCGCAGAAGATGCCTGCACGGTTCGGATCGTATACGAGCTGTACGCCGACGACGCCTTTCTCTCCGCCAATCAGCTGACCGTCAGGATCAGAAGCCTCCGGTAACCTCTAGCCTCTCACGATCAGGAGCTTCTGACCGATCTGGAGTTCGTCGCTCTCCAGCGCATTCAGCTCCTTTAACTTATCCACACTGATATAGTATCGTTTGCCGATATTCCACAGATTGTCACCCTCTTTTACCACATAGAAGGCGATACCCGGCAGACGATTTTCTTTTTCCGGCGAAAGAGCCGTGATCTCTACCGTATTCAGAAGTCTGGCGGGAATGGTCTTGAAGACAATCGTCGAAAAGCCCAGGATCGCCTTCACATCCATCTCCTCCCCATCCAGCATACTGACCTGAAGCTGTTCCACTTCTCCCTGCACGGAATACTTATCTTCCGTGGTTATGCCGGGTACCTCAAGGGTATATTCGTAGGGGATCATTTCCACGGTACTCCCGTAGGGCATATCATCCGTGCCGGTAATGTACATGACCTTCAGCTTCAAAAAGCCTCTCAGAAGGATACCGTTTGGCACGACCGTCTGCTGTTCCTGCAGCACCTCCCCCTCACTGTGAAGCAGCTGCAGGACATTTCCGGACTTGACCTTGCTCTTGTCTGCAACCTTGCTCTTGCCTGTAACCCTTGTCAGCAGCTGACGCAATGTCGCATCATAGTACCGGCTCGTGACCTCATCGGACACGCCGTACAGGTCTGAGATGACCTCCAGCTTTTCATCCTCATAGACTTTCATCCCAAATTCCAGAACCAGTTCGATTCCCACACACCGTTCCTCTCCGTCCAAGTCGGGACGGACAGCCACATCCTTCTGGCCGACTGCCCAATGAATGTCCGAAATCATTCCCTCCCTGCAGCCATGACAGTCGATGGTTCCGCTGATGGGAATGACGGTTTCATAGGCAAGCACCGGTTTGTTTTCTCCCTCGCCCTCATATAAGAGAAAGACCTGCACTTCTCCGGTCAACAGCAGCTTTTCATCGGAGGGGCGAATCTGCATATCCCGAAGCGACACATCATTCCACAGAATCTCCGAAATGTTCGGATACCCTGCCGGCATATCCAGTTCCTTTTTCCAACGGAAAATATCATGTTTGCTGATGACGATCTGGGCGACATTCATGGGCACCTTGTGATACTCAACCCTCTCCTCTCCGTGAACTCCGACGGGAGCTTCCTCGTCATAGAGCTCCTCCACCGATGCGGTCAGGGTGATCAGCGACTGAATACTGAGTTTTCTGCTGTTGATCATATGTATGCTCAGATCCTGCAGCTCTCCGGTGACCGTCACGGCGTCCGACGCGGTGACGCCGTTGACATTCATGGTCTCCGAGAAGGGCAGTCTGCCTTCGAGCACCACCAGTCGGCTTCCCCCGTCCAGGGTATGATACAGGATCGTATAACCCAGATATCCCTTCACAAACACCTGCCCCGCCGTGGGCCGGATCTCCTCCAAAATGACCTCGCCTCTTTCCAGATTTATGGCATTCACATCCGGCTTACTGTCCGGTACATTCACATCCTCCTCCGCCGTAAACTGCATGACCGCCTCTGTCTTGACGCGGTCCATATGTATATTTCTTCTGATCAGTTCCACAAAAAATACCTCCACACATATCCTGCTATAGAATATATATGAAGGTATCTTGGGATTCATGCTTTGAATTCCCCGCAAATGTGCTCCGCGCAAAAGCCTTTTGCGGGGCATAAGTTACTCGTTCACTGCTCCGATCAGGTCCGTCACATTCTCGATATTGTACTGCTTCATGTAGGCTTCGATGCCCTCGATGACCTCGACGGTCGTATAGGGATTGACGAAGTTCATTGCGCCGATGCTGACAGCGCTTGCACCCGCGAGCAGAAATTCAACGGCGTCCTCCGCCGTCGCGATGCCGCCCATTCCGATAATCGGGATCTTGACCGCATGTGCCGCCTGATACACCATACGCACCGCTATCGGCTTGATGGCGGGACCGCTCATACCGCCGGTCTTGTTCGCGATGGCAAACTTTCTCCTGTGAATATCGATCTTCATGCCGGTGAGGGTATTGATCAGGGAAAGGGCGTCGGAGCCTGCTGCCTCTGCTGCCTTAGCCATCTCCGTGATGTCGGTCACATTGGGGCTGAGCTTCATAATGACAGGCTGCTTCGCATGCTTTTTGATCTCCTTTGTGATGTGGAAAAGGGCGTCCGCCTTCTGACCGAAAGCGATGGCTCCTTCCTTGACATTCGGGCAGGAAACATTGATCTCCAGCATTGCCACGGAAGGCTCGTCTCCCAGTCTCTCAACGACCTCAAGATAATCTTCCACGGTCTTACCGCAGACATTGACGATCACCTTGGTATCATATTGCTTCAGGAAAGGAATGTCCCTCTCCAAAAACACATCGATACCGGGATTCTGCAGACCGATGGCGTTTAGCATACCGCCGTAAACCTCAGCCACGCGCGGCGTAGGGTTGCCGGGCCAGGGCACATTGGCTACTCCCTTGGTCACAACCGCGCCGAGCCGGTTCAGATCCACAAATTCAGAGTATTCCATGCCGGAGCCGAAGGTTCCGGAGGCTGTCATGACAGGGTTCTTAAAGGTTACTCCTGCAAGCGTCACTTGTGTATTCATATCTTTTCCCTGCCTTTCCTATATATTGACATCCTCTGCATCAAACACGGGGCCGTCCGTGCAGATACGGGCATTGTTTACATGAGAGTGATGGTCCACTTCTTTTGTACTGACTACACAGCCGAGGCAGGCTCCGACGCCGCAGGCCATATGCTCTTCCAGCGAGATGTATGCCTTGATGCCTTTCTGCGCCGCATACGCCTTGATGGCGCGAAGCATCGGCATGGGGCCGCAGGCAAAGATGACATCGGCCTCGATCCCGTTCTCTTCGATGGCGTTCATGACATTGCCCTTCGTTCCGACACTGCCGTCCTCGGTCGCAATATATACTCTTGCAATCTGTTCAAAATCCTCCCGCAGAAAGGTATTGCTGTCGCGATACCCGACTACGACCATCTTATCAGCGTTCATCTGCTTTGCAAGCTCTAAGATGGGAGGCACGCCGATACCGCCGCCCATGAGGAACACCTTCCTGCCCTCACCCTTCTCAAGCGGGAACCCGTTGCCGAGGGTTCCGAGAATCGCTATGGAATCCCCTGCCTGATAGCCGGAGAACTCTGCGGTTCCCTGTCCTGCCACACGATACACGATTCGAAGCGCCTTTCTGTCCTCTCTCACCTCACAGATGCTGATGGGTCTGGGGAGCAGAGTGCTCTTATCCTTGGGAAACACTGCAATAAACTGTCCCGGCTTCGCCTGCGCTGCCAGGGAAGTCTCAATCCACATATCAAAAATTGCCGGTGCGATCTCTGCCTGAGAAAGCACGATCGCTGTCTGTTTTTCTTTCATGCCGAAATCCTTTCCTTTGTACTGATTGCTCTGCCTATTTTATCACATCAGCGCGCTCTCTGCTATCGGTTTCTGTACACAAACCTTCCGCCGCAGACAGTCGCCTCGACACAGCCCTTCATGGTCTTTCCGGTAAAAGGCGTATTCTCTGCCTTGGACAGATATTCACCTGCCACCCACGAAGCATCCCGATTGAGCACTATCAGGTCGGCGGGGCCGCCCTCCGCAAGATATCCTGCATCCAGATGATACAGGTTCGCGGGGTTGGTGCTCATCAGGGCAAACAGCTGCCGGAGGGAAAAACCGTTCTTCTCAACCAGCTCGGAGATTCCCAGAGAAAGCGCCGTCTCCAGTCCGATGATACCGCTGGGTGCTTCCGTGATGGGCTTCGCCTTCTCCTCCATCGTATGAGGGGCATGGTCGGTCGCAATCATATCAATGGTGCCGTCAGCGAGACCCTCAATAATCGCCCGCCTGTCTGCTTCCTCACGCAGGGGAGGATTCATTTTCGCCATCGTGCCATACTCGATCGCCGCCTCCTCCGTCAGGGTGAAATGGTGCGGTGTCGCCTCCGCGTGAATGTTGCTGCCCTTTCTTTTGGCCTGTCTGACCAGTTCGACAGCCTCCCTGGTACTGATGTGCTGGATATCAATGTGCGCCCCCGTTTCCAGTGCAATCTGCAGATCCCTCTCCACCAGCGTGATCTCTGCCTCCCTGGGGGAGCCGCCAATGCCGTAAAACTCGCTTGCCTTACCGCGATGGATGCCGTTGTTGGCAATCAATGAAGGGTCCTCTTCATGGAAGCTGATCGGGAGGTCTAACCTCGCTGCCGTCTCCATGGCAGAGCGTACCAGAGCCTCATCCATCAGCGGAATCCCGTCGTCGGTAAAACCGGCCGCGCCAAGCGCTGCCAGTCCGCTCATATCGACCAGCTCCTTCCCCTTAAGACCGCAGGTCACATTTGCGCAGGTATAGACATGAATGCCCGTCTCTCTGCCGCGGCGGATGACATACGCAAGCGTCTCGGGGTTGTCCACCGCGGGCTTCGTATTTGCCATCAGTACGACAGAGGTAAAACCGCCCTTCGCAGCCGCGCGGGCGCCGGTATCAATGTCCTCCTTGTGCGTGAAGCCGGGCTCTCTGAAATGCACATGCACATCGACCAGTCCCGGCGCTACGATTCTTCCGGCTGCATCATACACTTCCATCCCTTCCCTCACCGGAAGCTTCTCCCCGATTGCCGTGATTCTTTCTCCCTCGATCAGGATGTCGAGGACACCCTCCCGCCCCGACTTCGGGTCTATCAAATATCCGTTTTTTATTAACAGCATATGGTTTCTCCTTATCAGGCCTCTATAAAAGAGGCCTGCATTTCTCTGCGTTTTTGTCACTCAAAGATGACCGGCTCCTCTAAAGCCTCCGTTTTGATGACTATGTAAGGGTAAGTCTGAATCTGCCTCTGTTTCTCGGACAGGTCCGGTCCGAGAAGAAGTGTCTTCACCACAACGGTTGCGTCCGTCAGATACAGCTCCTCCACCGCGATGCTGAAACCTCCGGACGGCTGCGCTCCGTACCCGACGCACAGGTACAGATTCTCCATATCGGTATAGGTCATCTGAAACGGTTCCTTGCGCTTCTCCTCCAGAATCTTCGCCAGTTCCGCGGGAACCATCTCCTCGCTCAGTACGGTAAACTCCAGGTCCCTGAGTTTCATTCGTTCGCCGCCGAACAAAGCACAGCCGCTTAAGCACATTACAAGCGTCATCAGCAGTATCGGCAACCATTTCTTTTTCCTTCCGTCCACGCTTCCCCACTGTCTCCGCGCCTTCACCGGCGCAGAATGCTTTCTTTGGGATATTGTATGTGAAACGCTGCCGGATTATGCCCTCTGTGTGTTCGATGTCCGGTTTTATGCCGGTTGGTTCCTCTCCTGCAGGAATGACAGCAGTCTGTCAAACTGCATGCCGTGGGAGGCCTTTAACAGAATGGTCGCTCCCTCCGCAAGGTATGTTTCCTGCTCCTCCTGCAGGACTGCAAGCAGTGCATCCAGCGTCCGGAAATGTGCGATGTGCTCTGTCCCTTCCGCATAATCGCAGGCTTCCTCAAACATATGCAGGCTGTTCTCCCCCACACAGATCAGGCTGTCAATCTGCTTCGAGACAGCATATCGTCCCACCTCGGCATGCAGGAAATCCGAATTCTCGCCCAGTTCAAACATGTCACCCAGAATTGCGATCTTCTTCGTATCCGCAAGGGAGAGCAGGTCGAGCGCTGCTTTCATGGAACCGGGGTTTGCATTGTAACAATCATCAATCAGTGTATAATGAGCCCCCGGAATCAGATGGTTCCGCCCGCTGACAGGCTTGATCTTGGCAATACCGCTTGCGATCTCCTCACCTGTCATTCCGAAAAGCTTACCCACGCAGGCGGCACAGGCGGCATTGATCACCATATGGATACCGGGCAGCGGAACCTGCACCTTCCTGCATGTCCCGTCAAGGTTGAGTACGATCTCGCTGCCAAAGAGCCCGTGGCTTTCGATCGTTTCGGCAAATACCTCCTCCGCAGGATTTCCGCCCAGGCCAAAATAATGAGGGTGATGTCCCCTGATCTCTCTCAGCGCGGAAAGCTTATCGTCCTCTCCGTTCAACACGATTTCACCGTCGGAAGCCATGTAATCGAAAATCTCAGACTTTGCTTTCAGGATACCATCCCTTGTTTTCAACTGTTCCATATGACACTGTCCGATATTGGTCATCACGCAGACATTGGGACGCGCCATTTTGCTGAGCCTGTGCATTTCCCCGAAATCACTGATGCCCATTTCCACCACGGCAAGCT
This sequence comes from Acetatifactor sp., assembly GCA_016293615.1. Lineage (GTDB taxonomy): Bacteria > Bacillota > Clostridia > Lachnospirales > Lachnospiraceae > Acetatifactor. Next base: position 82,600 of record JAEDDX010000001.1, on the reverse strand, counting down.
CATGCTCAGGGCGAATCCGAAGCAGCGTCAGCGGCACGCCGATCTCGTTGTTGAAGTTCCCCTCGGTCTTCAACACACAGAATCTTTCGGAAAGAACGCCCGCGATAAATTCCTTGGTGCTGGTCTTGCCGACACTGCCGGTGATTCCGACTACGGGTATTCCGACCTTGATGCGATAGCATTCCGCGATCGCCTTCAGGGCCTGCAGGGTATCCTCCACAAGGATATAGCTTCCCCATGCGGAACAATCCTCGCCGCTCTCCTCCTGCACCTGCGCGGGGGTCTTCTGTGTCACAACCGCCGCAGCACCCTTCGCAAATACCTGAGAAATAAACCGGTGCCCGTCTACGCGTTCCCCGCATACGGCAAAGAACAGTCCGTCTGCCTGCACCTGTCTGGAGTCCGTCACCGCGCAGGAGATACACCGCACAGCGTCCTCCTCAACCCGGCAGACCAGTTTACCGCCGCACGCTTCTGCGGCTTCCAAAAGTGTCAGCTGCATCATATTGCCGCCTCCAGAATCATTTCGCACAGCTGCTCAAAGTCAATACCGATTGCAGCCGCCTCCTGAGGAAGCAGGGAGGTCGGTGTCATGCCGGGCAGAGTATTGGCCTCCAGACAGTAGATCTTACCGTCCGCATCCATTCTGAAATCCATTCTCGCATAATTCTTCAAACGAAGCGCCAGGAACACTTTCTCTGCGCATTCCTGCAGCATCTTCGTCTGCTCCTCGTGCAACTCGGCAGGGCAGGTTTCCACGGTGCTTCCTTCCTGATATTTGTTCTTATAATCATAAAATCCCACCTTCGGTGCGATCTCAATGACAGGGAGTGCCTTTCCCGCCATCACACCGACCGAGAACTCTCTTCCGTCAATATACTGCTCGATGACAGCCTCATTGTCATACCGGAAGGCTTCTTCCTTTGCCGCCTCATATTCCGCATCATTTCTTGCAATACATACGCCCACGCTCGAACCGCCGCAGCAGGCTTTCACGATGCAGGGGTAAGGTACCTTCTCACTCTCTGTCTCCCCCTTTTTCAGACGAATCCCCACGGGAGTCGGAATGTCATAAGCCTTAAAAATATCCTTGGTAATGCCCTTATCCATAGCCATGGCCGAGCTCACAAAATCGGTTCCCGTATAAGGAACGCCCAGAAGCTCAAGACATGCCTGAATCTTTCCGTCCTCGCCGTTGGCACCGTGAAGTGCCATAAACACACAGTCGGCTGCCTGACACAGGGGCAGCACATTGGGTCCGAAGAAGCTCTTGCCGCCGTCCTTTCTAAGCGCCTTGATCTCTGCCAGGTCAGGATTGGTCTCACGAATGCCACCGATCTGTGCCGTCCAGTCAATGTCCTTATCAAAGATTCCTTCGATATCCCCCTCATATCCCAGATAGACATCGATCAGAATCGCCTGATGCCCCTTTCTCTTAAGTGCCTGATAGATCATGCTTCCCGAAATCAGGGAAACATCTCTCTCCGTGCTGGTACCGCCTGCTAAAACTACAATTTTCATATCCTGATATTTCCTTCCTTGTGCTGCGTGCACTTCTATTTCACCCATTGCGCCCACTTCATGCGGTATTCTTCCGCACTCATTCCCTCACTGTCCAGGAATAAGCGCCGGAACAGATCACTGTTGCGAATGCCGGACTCCTCGATGACCTCATGGATCGGCTTAATGGAAAAACGAAGCAGCTCCTTGGCCGCATTGAAGCGCCGGTGCAGCACATAATCATACAAGGCGATCCCATAGGTGTCCATGAATATCGTATTCAGCTCCTCTTCGGTCACGCCAACCTTGGCTGCGGCATCTTTCGACACGCTTTCCTCGCTGTAGTGCTCGTTCAGATACTCCCGGATGGCATTGAGCTTTACACTGTGCCGTTCCTTCACGCTCTTTTGCTGCATCACACAGGCCAATATTGTATTCTGGAACTCAAGCAAGAGTTTACTGCTCTCCAATTCAGCCAGCAGTTCCTTCTGTGCCTGTAACTGCATCAGCTGTTCTATCATACCGATGAAAACATGCATATCCTGCGGCGTGAAAACATTTCCGCCCTGATTCTTCTCCTGAAACAGGGCATAGTAATCCGCCGCTGCCGCTCCGTTATAGTGGACCCAGGCAAGCTCCCAGGGTTCTTCCTCGCTGCTTTCATGTTCATAATACTCCATGCAGTTGAGAAGAATGCAATCCCCCTTCTTCACCTCATACTGCCTGCCGCGGGTGATGACGCTTCCTCTTCCCTCCGTAACACAGAAAAACAAATACGAGGCAAGATTCTCTCTCACACACTTATGCGCCTTTAAGCTTCTCAGTTTGCCTACCTCCTGTACATACAGCAGGTTTTTCTTCACAAAATCTCCGGGGGTATGAATGATTCTCCTGGAGTCTGTGATTCCCTCTTCTGCGAATAGTATACTCGTGTGACTCATGTCCTCTCCTCCTATATCCGCGCACGCCAGTAATCCAGCGTCTCCTGAATCGTCTGATCCAGAGGAATCTTCGGTTCCCAGTTGGCTGCTGCCTTGATTTTACTGATATCTGCCTCGATAATCGGCACGTCGACCGGACGAATCTTATTGGGGTCGATCTCAACCCTGACACTCGATGTCGATTTTGAAATGATCAGCTTCAGTATGTCCTGAATGGATATGGCATGTCCGCAGCCGACATTATAGGTCTCGCCCGGTACTCCCTTTTCAATCAGGAGCGCATACGCACGAACCACATCTCTGACATCCGTGAAATCTCTCATCGCCTTCAGATTACCCACATACATGACAGGTTCCCGCAGGCCCTTCTCTATTTCCACCACCTGCTTGCAGAAATCCGAGACCACAAAAATAGGAGCCTGGGCCGGACCGATATGATTGAAGGCCCGGACCATCATGACCTGCATGTCATACGCCCTGGCATATATATTACCAATCATATTCTGACAGGCCTTCGTAGATGCATAGATGTTGCCCGGACGAATATGATTCTCTTCACTGATGGGAGTCTCTCCCTCCTTGATATGTCCGTATTCCTCGCCGGAGCCGATCAAAAGGATCCTGGGTTTGTAAAACAGTTCCCTCACGGCGTCCATCATATTCACGCTGCCCTTGATATTGACATCAATCGTCAAGGCCGGATTTTTCCACGCCACGCCCACAGAACTTTGTGCAGCCAGATGAAAGATATAGTCAGGGCGTATTTCAAACAGAATATCGATGATATCCTGCTTGTATAATATGTCAAGATCATATACCTTCGCATAGGTGTTCTGAATCGTTTCCTGCGGTAATTTCGTCGCATAAACCTGCATGTTACAGTCTTGTGACAGGTGCGTGATCAGGTAATTGCCGACAAACCCCGCCGCTCCGATAATCAATGCTTTTTTCATACTGTTGCACGAAAGGACTGTCCTTTCTTCTCCTCTGATTTTTCTCCCAACGCTATACGAGACCCTTGTAGATCTCCAGCACTCTTTTTGCAGTATTTTCCCAGGTAAACAGGCTCAGCCGTTCCTTTTCACCTGCCACGATCTTCTGATACAGGGTTTCATCTTCTGCCAGTCTCTTCATGGCAGCGCAGATCTCCTCCTGATCGGGGTGAATCAGGATACCGCTTGGCCCGACGATCTCGGGAACACTGGTCACATTGCTGACGATGACCGGCTTGTCAAAATTCATCGCTTCCAACACCGGAAGCCCGAACCCTTCGTACCAGGTGGTGTATACGAACGCGAAACAATAGCGGTACAGATTGGCAAGCTGTTCTTCCGATACATAGCCGGTCACCACAACCTCCTCGCTTAAGCCCAGATCGGCAATTTTTTGCTGGAAATTCTCTTCCTTCCAGCCATAGCCGCCCGCGATGCATAGCTTCTTCGTATCCTGAGTGGTTTCTTTATAGAGCTTGAACGCCTTAAGCAGGGTGGAATAATTCTTTCTGGGCTCTATGGTTCCCACCGACAGGAAAAAGTCGTTTTCCCTGAGTCCGAACTGACGAACGAGCTGCGGATTGTCCTTTTCCTTCAGCAGAGTCGTCCTGTTCCCTTCATACACCACTTCCACCTTACTGTCATCCACAAACGGGAAAAAATGCAGCAGTCTCTGCTTGGTATACTGTGAAACCGCAATGATCTTATCCGCATACATCATGGAATCCAAAGTTCCCTTATAGCAGAAAAGTCTGTTTGCCTCGGTTGTATATTCCGGGCAGTCCATAAAGCAGACATCATGGAGCGTAACGACTTTCCTGGCAGAAACATCCTTGGGAAACCGATAGTTATTTGAGTGAATCACATCCAGTTCCCTGAGTGCGCTCTCGCTGTCGTCAAACCGCTTGAGTACCTTTTCCCGGAAGTTCTTCTGCGCAATCCTGGTGGCGTTTTCCAGTGTCTGCGGTCTGTAATCATAAAACCACGGCAGCAAAGTATATTCATTTTCCTGATCTATCTGTGCCAGCGCACGGATCAACTGGTCAGCCACAAAACCTGTTCCGGTTTTACTTTCACAGGTCTGGCTGATATCAAACCCTATTTTCATATGTTTTCCCTTTCAAATCCCTTATTTTAAGAAATACCAGCTCTTGATATTCTTCAGCGCACTCCAAGGAATATATTTATAATGCTTTAAGAATTGCTTTGCTGAAACCTTGGCCAGCATTCTGGCAAACTCCGGATTGGTTCTCTCATCCTTGATTCTGGGAATCCCCATCTCATCGACGATCACATGGGCCAGATTGTAGATCCATTTCTCGGTGGCTTTCCCGAGATTCTTCTCCTGCATCGTCAGCATTTCCTCATGCACTTTTCTTCTGGCACCGAGGGTTTTATTGTCATCGTACAATCTGGAGCCTGCAATCAGTTCATTCAGGCGGTAGAAGGTCTCTCCCTTCCCAAGACGCAGCCAATAATCATAGTCCATGCAATACTGGAGCTTATCATCCAGATATCCGTACTTGTCGACCACACTCTTGCGGAAAAACAGGGAGGGCTGGCAGATAAAGCAAATATCCTTCAATCTCTCGTAATCAAAGTCCTCCGTGTAATACTCTTCGATGAAGCTGTCGTCTTCTCGGATGTGATTGGCGTTGCCATAAACCACATTGATCTCGGGATGCTTTTCAAATACATCCAAAACCTTGGCGATTGCCCCGGGATAATAGATATCATCCGAATTCAGCCATCCGATGATCTCACCCTGAGCCATGCGGATCCCTTTGTTGACCGCATCTGTCTGTCCCTTATCCTTTTCACTTTTCCAGATGATCTGATCACCGTAGGACTTTAAAATGTCGACCGTTTCATCCGTGCTTCCGCCGTCCATTACGATGTATTCGAGGTCTTCGATGCCCTGTGTCAGTACACTGTCGATCGTTCTTCTGATATACTTTCCCTGATTATAAGAAGGGGTTACTACTGTAATTTTCATCCGTTTATCCTCACATCATATTCTTTAAATCCACTGTATCGCCGTTGCAATCCAGCACGATACCGTTCATCATAACGCCCAGCTGTCTGGTGTCTTCGGATTTCAGCACCTCCCGGGGAGACCAGGTCTTTCCTATGCGGACTGTGAGCGTGCAGTGTCTGTCCCGGATCTCCTCTTCCAGATCCAGCACCTCGCCCGGGCGCATCTGCACCTCGCGAACCGTTCCGTTATTGTCTATCGTGAGCTTTTCACCCATCCCCACAAATTCAGGCAGTGCAAGCTGCATACGCACCTTCCCGCCCTGCTTGTCCTTCAGCTGCAGCACCACCTCCGAACCGGTCCAGCCATCCTGATAAATGCCGAGCAGATCTTCTTCAAACACAAGAAGGTCTTTGTCATTGACGGTCTCCTCGAATACGGTCAGATAGGCGTCCACCATCTTCTCCGTCGCATAATCCTGCAGCTTCTCATCGTAGGCACGGATCGTTGCATCGGTGACCTCCTGCTCAGACAGGAAACGGATGCCCTTCAGAATCTCATCCGGTTTCTTGGGATCGAAATAGCAGATCGCATCGCACCCGATCTCCGGCAGACTGGTCAGATTGCTGCAGGCAATCAACTTATGTAAATGCATCGCCTCCACCACCGGAATGCCGAATCCTTCAAACAGGCTGGGATAAATCAGTCCCTTGGAATGCTTCAAAATGCTATACAATTCTTCGTTGGAGACATACCCTGTAATCACCGTCTGTTCCGCTATCTTCATTGCCTTCAACAGACCGTCATAGTATTCGGACTGCTCCAGGGGATTTCCCGTCAGCACAAGCTTCAGATCCTTCTTTTCATGCACATACATGGCGAAGGCATTGAGCAGCAGTTTGTGATTCTTATGCTCCCAGAAATTCGCCGGGTAGACAATGTATTTCTGATCCCGAAGATTCAGTTTGTCCAGAATGCTGTCATCTTCCTTTGAGAAGCGGTTCTGAATGGCTATATAGATCGTCTGCGCTCTTTCAGCGGGGAATCCATACTTCTCACAAAAGGTCTCCCTGGTATAATCCGAAATACAGACGACCTTCTCGACCTTCTTCACAATATTCCGGTAAAAGCTTCTCCTGTGCTCCAATTCCTGCGGGGCAAAAAACTGCGGATAATACTCATGCTGAATATCTAAGATCGTACTTACCGTAGGAATCCCTTTCTCCTTATAGGTGGCAGCACTGAACGGGCAGAATAAAATATCCGCTCCGTTGTCAGCCAGAACGCCCCGCGCCTGCACCTTGCAGCGGAAACGATTGATGAGTCTGTCAAGCATGCGAATTCCGGTTGTCCGATATTCACCCGCCACCTGACAGAACTGAACATTTTTCGGGAGACAATCCTTCAGGTATTTCACATTCCACTCTCCGCACAATACCATTACCTGGATATCCCGCCTTGCGGCAAACCCCTTGATCAATTCCAGGGCGAACCCCGTCGCCCCGCCTGCACTTCCATCCGGCCTGATCGATAATACATCCACAGCTATTTTCATCACTTATCTCCTATCCCTCTTCAATTGCCTTATTGGCCCGTTCCTTCCGCTTTTTCAGGACTACTTTCTGTTCCAGTTCCGATGTGCAATATGCTTCTCTTTCTTAAGCTGCCTGGTCAGCAGTCCTATCTGCTCCCGTCCCGCAGCGCGGTCTGCTTCGCTTTCCGTAAGCTGCTTCGTCAGCACTTCTATCTGCTCCCGTTCCGCAGCACGGCCTGCTTCGCTTTCCTTGATCAGCTTCGTCAGCTCAAGAATTTGTTCATATCTTGCCGCACGGTCCGCCTCGCTCGTCTTTAAAAGAGCGGTCAAAGTCTCTACCTGCTCCATGCGGGCCGTACTGTTCTGTTCTGCCGTCTGAAATCTGGCGGTCAGGTTCCGGTTTTCGCGGGACATTGCGAGCATTGCTTTCACCAATCTGCCATTGGGTGTACCGTTTAAGAACTCCTCGATCTCCCGGTCGGAATTGACCCGCAGCGGCTTCCTCGACGCAACCAGGAACATGTCATAATCGTCACCGAAAAAGGCCGGCAAAAACTGGATGTATTCCACCCCTGCTGCCTTTAACAGTTCTCTCATGGATGCCTTGCTGTAAAGGTAGATGTGCTGGTCCTCCACAAGCAGATTCCGAAATCTCGGCTTTCTGCCGCACATCTCATCATAGGACAGCTCTTCGTCATAACAGGGCGTCTGTATACACAGTACCCCCCCGTCCTCCAGATGCCTGACACAATTTGCGATAAACGCCTGCGGCTCCAGGATATGTTCCACTACATCAAAGGAAAGTACGGCATCGTATTGCTCTTTCGCTTCCTCAAAAGGAGTGCTGACAATATCAATTCCCAGCTCCCTGCGCACATACCTGCAGATATCCGGGCTCAGTTCATAAGCCCTTTGCCGAAACTCCAGCTGCTTCATCAGATAAGCCAGCTGTCCCAGCCCGCAGCCCACCTCTGCAACCTTACCGTGCAAAGGAAGATATTTTAAGAGATACTCCAGCCAATAGACTGCCCGCTCTCTCAAATACAAATCGATGATCTCATCCACAGAACTCAAACCGGCCTCTTCCATCATTGTTTTCTCCCAATAATTTCTGCCGTATAAATCGTTCTCTTCGTCATCTATATGATAAATCAGGTTGTCAAACTCTGATTTGGAAACCAATGTATGGCATCTTCTGCAGGTGCAATACGCAGAAGAATACTCTTCCAAAGCCTCATTCCCACACCAACATCTCTTCATGGAAATCTCCTACCTTTCCGCTCATGAGGACTACTTTTCTATCAACATCTCAATATTGTTTGTCAGATCACAGCAGCCGTGGAACATGATTTTCATCGGTTCGCCTACAACCCTCTCATGAATTGCAAAGCTTCCCACCTTCGGAAGACAACAAAGCATCTGTCTGGTTTCGTTCACTTCCTCCTGATTCCGGTAAGATCTGTTTTTATAGTCGGTGTAATTCATCATATTGAATCCGGCATCGAAGGTATATTCTCCGACCGCAATATCAAGTTTGATTTTGAACAGGAACCGAACAATGCTCCCCTTCTTCACGGAGGAAGGAACCGCTATCTCGGTCTGCAGATTGTCCTTTCCGAACACGATCGTATTTCTCTGATCGTAAAAAACGATACCTGCAATGGGGGTTGTGATATCCTGCAGAAGTTCTATCTCATAAAGGAAAAAGCCTTCCTCGCCCTGATGAAACACTCTGGTTTCCCTGCCGTCTTTATCAAATATGCCCACATTCAGGAATTTTACTTTTCCATTATTTACTTCGTTCCCGTAATCGATCGTACAGTTAAATGCACTGTTCTCCTGCTTTGTCCACGAGTCGAACTGCTTCTTATCCGTGATCGTGATCTCCTGCTGCTCTCCGTCCGCCGCCGTCTCGGCACTATCCTCGCGCTGATTGATCATATAGTATCTCTGTACGGCGTCTCTGCTGTCGCCGCACATCACGGTTTTCGAATCGGCCAGCAGCAGTGCCCTGTCGCAGAACTGCTCCACCTCGTTCATGCCGTGGCTGACCAGAATAATCGTTTTGCCTTCTGCCTTCAGCTGATTCAGCTTCGCGTAACATTTCTGACGGAAGAATACATCTCCTACCGCAAGCGCTTCATCGATCAGAAGAATATCCGCATCCACATTGATGGCAACAGCAAAAGCCAGTCGCACAAACATACCGCTCGAGTATGTTTTGACCGGCTGGTTGACAAAATCCCCGATGTCTGCAAAGGCGACAATATCGTCGACCTTCTTGTCGATCTCATCCTTGGATACGCCCAGGATTGCAGCGTTCATGTAAATATTTTCGTAGCCGGTGCTCTCCGGGTTGAAGCCGCTCCCGAGCTCCAGAAGGGCTGCTATTCTTCCGTGAATCTCCACCTCGCCGGAGGTAGCCTTGATGATTCCGGCCAGAATCTGCAGCATAGTACTTTTTCCGCTTCCGTTTCTGCCGATGATGCCGAAGGACTCACCCTTTTTGACTTCGAAGCTGACATCATCCAAAGCCACAAAATCTCTTCCCGCTTTGGTATGCAGCATGTGATACAGAAATCTCTGTCCGGGAGACCGGAAGATCTTATATGCCTTCCTCACATGGCTTACGCGAATTGCTACTTCGTCAGAATTATAAGACATCTGCGAATCCCTCCTTTGCTCTCATAAACACGATCCTTCCAAGCAGGTAAATGCCGATTGCCACCGCGCAGGAGATTCCGAAGAACTGCCAGTCCAGGCTTTTCCCGTATAACACCACATTTCTGAAATTCTCGATAATATATGTCATGGGGTTTGCTTCACACGCACTGCGAAAATCCTCCGGTACCGCCGTCAGCGGAAAGAACACAGGGCTTAAGTACATCAGCATCGTCACAAGAACGGAAATAAAGTTGCCCACATCCTTCAAATACACAGAGATCGCAGAAATAAACAGGGAAAGTCCCACTGAAATAATAATGAGCGGTATCATGGCGGGGAACACCATATACAGGGTAGGGGAAACATTCTGATACAGGATAAGCTTCGCCACGATCAGAATGACAAAACTGATGACACAGTTAAACAATGCAGAAAATGTAATCACGACCGGAAGCATCTCCAGCGGAAAAATGACTTTTTTCACATAGTTCGTATTGGAGGCGATCAATGCCGTGGAACGGTTCATCACCTCGCCCACCATGGTGAAGGCACTCAGACCGCAGAACAGCACCAGGGCAAACTGATATTTATCGCTGGTATCAATATCCCACTTCGCCTGAAACACTTCGCTGAACACAAATGTGTAGATCATCAGCATCATGATCGGCACCAGAAAGGACCAAAGCATTCCCAGGATGGAGCCCTGATACCGTTGTTGTATATCTTTCTTGACAAGCTGCCTCAGCAGATAGCCGTTTTTATATAAGGTCTTCAGCATTCCTTATTTTCCTCCAGACTTTTTCGTATATATTTCTTCTTCAGGGGGCGAAACAGAACAAGCAGAATTCTCCTCGGCAGTTTGTGCCACACACTGTCCGGCCGGTCAGCCAATATTTTGGTGACGATCCAGTGCATCGGCACATCCCCGTAATACTTAATCAGAATGCTCATCGCCTCCGTCAGATGTCTCTGCTGCATCCGCGAAGTCTTCGTCCCGGCGTACATTCTGGTAGAACCGACATATTCTCTGAAAAAACCAAACTCATAGTGTTGTGCCAGCCGGATCCAATACTCATAATCCAGGCACATCCTGAATGATTCGTTTATGGGGCCTGTCGTTTCATACGCCGCCCTACTAAATAGTACACTAGGTTGACTCAAAAAACAATACTTGCCCAGTTTTTTACGGCTGTACTCCTCGACAGGATACTCTCCGATGACACGCCCCTGCTCATCAATAAAATGAGACAGTCCGTAGCATACCTCCAATTGATTGCTCTGTGCGAAATCCACGATTCCGGCGACGGCGAATGCATTTTCAAACACATCGTCCGAATTCAGCCACATATAATACTCACACTCCGGCAGGGCCCGGATCCCCTTGTTGATTGCCGCAGCCTGTCCTCCGTCCGGCTCCGAGCACCAGAAGGTAAGCCGGTCCGCATATTCGGAAAGAATGGCCCGGCTCTCATCCGTGGAGCCTCCGTCGATGACAGCAATGTCCATCTCCACATTGGCCGCATTCTGCAGGGCACTTTCTATGGCCTGTCTGAGATACCGTCCCTGATTATAACTGGGAATGATTACACCAACTTTTTTCATAGTCTTATTGCTTTACCCTGTCCTCGTCCGTCTGTCCGAACAAAATGTCTTCCATCCTTTTTGCACAGTTTTCCCAGCCGGGCGTCTTGTACTGCGCAAGCTTTCTTTTCTGTGCTTCATATGCATCGGGATGGTCATGCAGATAGGACACCTTTTCACACAAATCCTCCACCCGGTCCTGTTCAAACCAGACGCAGTACTCCTGTCCGACCTCTCTGAGCACACCGATATCAGCAGCCAGTGTCGGTACTCCCCGCAAAATCGCCTCTATCACAGGCAGGCCGTACCCTTCCGTATAACTGCAGAAAACCAGAAACTTCGCATGCTGATATAAGTAGCTGATCGCCGTATCATTCAGTCCCTCCAGATGAAAGATCCCGGTCCGAAAGTCGGGATGCCGGTGCAGCCGCTGCGCGAATGCTTCCATGTTCCACCCCATATATCCTGCAAAAATCACATGATATCCCAGAGCCTTGAGCCTTGCGTCATAAGCCTCCAGCAGAAGCTTATGGTTCTTGCGGGGCTCCACGGTGCCCACCATCAACAGATAGGGAGCACTCTTTACGATCCGCACCAGCTCATCGGGCACCTCTTCGTCCGAGACGATCTCCCTCTTTCCGAAATCCGCGCCCAGAGGAACTACATGGCAGGGCGGCAGCGGTATCCCCAGCCTGTCGGTGAGTTTCTCAAGCTCCTCCACTGTCGCTTTGGCATTCACAATGATCTCGTCCGCATACTCCAGGTGCGCTCCGATGTAATCCATAAAGTTGTAAACGCCCCGCTGCAGACAATACTGAGGATGCGTCACGGATATGATGTCATAGATATGCGCGACGATTCTTGCGCCCTGTTTTTTCAGCTGCGGCAAAAGCCAGCTTCTTTTCACGCGGCACATCCATGCGGCGTCCAGGTCAAAAAAGACACTTCCCTGTCCGATTTGCGCAAATTCCACCCGCTGTTTCGTGATCATGGCGTTCTTCGCGCCCCGGCCGTGCCGGTAATATGCACAGAACCCTGCATTATCGATTCTGTAATAAATATGTTCTTTCGCATTGTAGTGGAGCAGGACAACATCATCCCCTCGTGATGCGATCAGCCTTGTCGCCACTTCCATCGTCACCCGCTGAATCCCCGTTACAAATGTCGCCAGAGTCAGTACGGACACATCAATATAGATTCTCATAAAAAGACCTTTCGAATAATTTTCTGAATCGGCGCCGGGAGCTTCTTGCCGAATTCTCTCAGATTGGATTTGTCCGTAAGACCATACAGCGCTCCCATCGCCCTGTACTTCAGACCCTTCCGTTGCTCAAAATAGGGATTGTCGACAAATGTGATCCGGTTGATCGCCACCACGGAAGACCGCGCCAGGGCTTTTAGAAACATCTTCTGAAACGCTTCCCTGCTTAAGTCATACTTGGCACTCCAAAACTGTCGGACCTTCTCCTCCGGCAGGCGCTTCATCGCCGCCTGGTACATCGCCTCCATAAATTCCTCGTTGGACAATTCCAGGTAATCGCGCACACAGATCTCGGTAGGATGCGAGCCCGCCTCCTTCAGGAAAGTGCTTTTTCTGTATTCAAACTCTACACCAGCATTGTTCAGGTTTTCTGAAACAATGTCATAAATACCGCTATATATTTCCATCCGTCTGCCTCATAAATAATTCCGTAAACTGCCTTACAATGCTTTCCGGTTCATAACATTCAAATCGCTCTGTCTGCTCCGGCAGCGCTTCCGCCTCGGAAAGCCTTTGCGCCCACTCCCGTACATCCCGGGGCTTCTCCACATATACTGCTTTCCCTTCGGTCACTTCCTCCAGGCAGGACTCTCTCGTCATGACGACCCGCTTGCCCTTGCGCATGGCTTCGATCGGCGGCATCCCGAAGCCCTCAAAAACGCTGGGGAACAGGAAAACCTTACAGTTCTCATACAGGCAGTCCCTCTCTTCGTTGGTGACAAAACCGGTCAGCACCACTTCTTTCTCTATCTCCAGCTCCCTGACGGTCCGGACAAACTCCTCCTGATTGCCGCCCACTCCGCTTAAGACCAGACAGGGGCTTTGTCCTGTTTGCTTTAGCAGGGCCATCAGTTCCAACACTGTCCTCAGATTCTTATGGGGAAGCATGGAGCTGACGCAGTAATAATATTCTCCCCTGCAAATACCGTATTTTTGCTCGATCAGCCCGGCATCCATATGGGAACTCTCGGACACGACCGGATCGTATATGACGCACACCTTGTCCTTCACGGCGGGGTAGTGGCGGATCAGATCCTCTTTGCAATAATTCGATATGGTCACCACCGTATCCGCCTTCCTGCACACATAACTCCAGGTCCGCTTCAGAAACAGTCTGCGCAGGGTGGAGAAATACTCCGGGTAATGCAGGGCCTGCAAATCATGGATGACACAGAGATACGGAATCCCGCTTCCCCGGGTCAGGGGCATACTGTATACGGGGATAAACATGCTGTCAACCGCTTCCTGTTTTGCGAGACGATCCAGGTGAAGGTTCTCCCACAAAATACGTTTCCACTGTCTCTTGCTGTTGACCGGGCATATCTTCAGGCTCATCCTTTCATTCCGGCCGTAATGCCGGAACGACTCCGCATTGTCCAAAGATACGAACAGCACGAAAAAATGCTCCCTATCATACTTCGCAAAACCGTCTAACAGGTTCCGGATATAGCTCTCTGTCCCGCCGCAGATCTCAGGGCGTACCCACAATAAATCAATCCCTATCCGCATAGTCTCTTCCTTTACGCTTGTGCTTTACGAGCCTCATCCCAGCACCATCTTCGCCGCCTCGATCAGCACACACTCCGCAAAATACCACCTGCTGTACCCATTGATACGGTAGCAGTACCGGTAGCGGTCCATGATGCGCCTTCCGGCAGCTTTCAGGCTCTTTCTGTTGCTCGCTCCCCCCATCTCGAAGTTCGCCAACACCTTGTCTATGGTTACGATTTTTTTGCCCTGCTTTTTGACCTGCAGGAAAAATCCGTAATCGTCATGAATTCCGAGCTCGCGGAACGGATTCTCTTTGTAAACCTGTGCCTTCACAAATGTGGTGGGATGGTTCCAGTCTCTCGAGGTTTCAAACCGCCGCTGCCTCGCTTTTTTGATAAAGCATCGGCCGTCTGACTTATGCATGCGTATATCGGCATACAGCAGATCAAATTCCTGCTCTTCATATGCCTTGCTCACACTCTCAAGGGCGTCCGGCTCATACCAGTCTCCGCTGTTGATGATGCCGATGATATCTCCCGCAGCCAGTCGGATCCCTTTGTTCATCGCATGATAGATTCCGTTGTCCGGCTCACTGACGATATGATAGTCGATGCCCTTCTCCCGAAATGCCTCCCGGTAACTTTCCGCGATTTCCACCGTTCTGTCCCGGCTCGCGCCGTCCACGATCCGGTACTCAAGATCCGAACAGGTCTGGGCCAACACGGCTTCAATGGTCCGGGCAATCGTCGCTTCGCTGTTGTATGCTATTGTAATCACACTGAACTTCATACCTTCACCTGTCTACCGCGTCGTTGCGCTGTCTCTTTGTTCCTTGGAGATTCTCCGGATACTCTCCTCAAGAGAATAGAGCTGATATCCTGTAATCTTCTCATTGCTCAGCGCCTGGTCTATGGTAAGAGAGCCAAATGCTTTGTTGATGACCCTGCCGGCCCCTCCCGGCAATCCGGCACCGACAGAAACCAACGCCCCCAGCAAAACGCTCAGATACATCCGTTTTCCCTGCTCCAGGCGCAGCGCCTGTACCAGTTTGGAGGTGACGGAATACTCTGCGTTCTGCGGGAAAAAGAGCCCGCCCTCTCCGCTGTCGATCAGTCGTCTCAAAAACTCCGACAGGTTCTCCACATAGAGCATGCTTCTGCTGTTTCTGACCCTGGGGAAAATAAAAAGATGCTTTGCAAATTTACAAAGCAAAGGAAAATTCCCTTTGCTTCCGGCCCCGTATATCATAGGGGCACGCACGATCGCCACGCGAAACGACTCTGACTGAAGGGTGTTCAGCCTTTGCTCTGCCTTCCATTTACTGTCACCGTAAAAATTCGAAGGAGCAGGCGGCGTCTTTGCGGTAATGTGCCGGGAACGGCCTACCCTTGCACTGTCTCCGTAGACAATGACACTGCTCATATAGATAAACTGACCCACGCCCTGTTCTTTGGCCTTTTTTGCCGTTTCATATGCGAGGTCACAATTGACGGCATAGTATCCTGCCTTCTCCTCGTCGGACACGCCGGAAATATCGGCGTGTGCGATGCCTGCGACATGAACCACACTGTCACAGTGCGTAAAATCCACTTCCTCCGTCACGCCCTGCCGCAGGGATACTTTCCGTATCTCATAGGCATTCTCCTGCCCCGCTAAGGACAAGAGATACTGCTCCAATGCATTTCCGACATAACTGTGAATACCCGTAATACAAACCTGTCTCATCACATTCCATACTTCCAATCCTTTGATTGAAGATCACTTTCGGTCTTCCGAAGCCTGATCCCTGCTGCCGGTACCGCCTTCCACCACACCGTCTGCGCGAAGTACTTTGATAAAGGTTCCGAAGAAGCACCGCAGATCCATGCGCAGGCCCATCCTTTTCACATACTCTCCGTCCAGAGCAGCTTTCACCGGTATCTCCAGTTCATCCCTGCCGTTGATCTGCGCCCAGCCGGTCAGTCCGGGAAGCACATCATTCGCCCCATACTTGTCCCGCTCCTCAATCAGATCATACTGATTCCAGAGAGCCGGTCTGGGGCCGACGATCGCCATCTCTCCCATGAGAATATTCAGAACCTGCGGGAGCTCATCGAGGCTGGTCCTTCGCAGGAAACGCCCGACACGGGTAATATACTCTTCCGGATTCTTCAGAAGATGCGTCGGGGTATCCTTGGGCGCATCGATCCGCATGGTTCTGAATTTCCATATTTGAAAATGTGTCTTGTGGATCCCCACTCTCTTCTGGCGATAAAATACCGGTCCCTTGGAATCCAGCTTGATTGCGATGATCAGCAGCAAAAAAACGGGGGATAACAGCACCAATGCCAGGAATGCCAATACTCTGTCAACTACATTTTTAAACAAGCGATACATAATCTGCCTTCCACTCTCAAAAAACCATATTCCATTTGATTGTACCATTTCTGTGGTGGCCTTTCAACACTTGTTTTGTGTCGGCGGCCGAAAAGAACGCCTGCCGCGCAGCAGGTCCTCCTGTCCGCGCGACGGAAAGATGTAAAATTCTCTTTCCCCATTCTGCCAAAGGATGGTATAATAAAAAAGATTCTTCTGCCGAAAGCGGCATACAATACATTTCGAGGTAATGCATATGATGAAACTGATTTTAGTGGCTCTGTATCTGGTTTTGTTTCTGGTTCTGACGATTCCCGTGCTTTTCGCGGAATGGATCATCGGGAAGTTCGATCCTGCATGCAAGGACAGAAGCAGCAAGGCGATCGTCGGCTGGGGCTTTCGCTGTATTCAGCACATCGCCGGCGTGAAGCTGATCGTAAAAGGTACCGAGCATATTCCGACCGACACGGCCGTGCTTTATGTCGGCAACCACCGCAGCTTTTTTGATGTCGTGCTGACGCTCTCCTGCTTTCCCACCGTCACAGGCTATGTATCCAAGATCGAGATGCGTAAGGTACCACTGTTAAATCTCTGGATGAAAAATATCCACTGCCTGTTCCTCGACAGGGACAATATCAAGGAGGGGCTAAAAACCATTCTTGCCGGCGTGGAGGAGGTCAAAAAGGGCATCTCTTTGTGTATTTTTCCGGAGGGCACCCGCAACAGACAAAATGACACCTTCCTTCCCTTCCACGAGGGAAGCTTTAAGATTGCCGAAAAGGGCGGCGTCCCTATCATTCCCATGACCATCGTGAATTCCGCCGCCGTATTTGAGGACCATTTCCCCAAGGTAAAGAAGGCAACTGTCGTCATCGAATTCGGAGCTCCCGTTTTGATGAAGGACATGTCCCGCGATGAAAAAAAAGCCATCAGCTCCACCGTGAAGGGCATCATCGAAGAGACATATTTCAAAAACAAGAAAGAATACTTCCCGGAAGCGGGACAATCATAATTGCCGCGGGAGTGCATTTCGGGCATGGTAAAGTAAGGAGGGGGACACAATGACCAAAGGCATGCTGCTTTATCAGGTTCACGAAAAAAGCAAGCTCATACAGACCGAACTGGAGAAAGCAACACTTCAGCAGGATGTGATCCGGAAAAGACTCAACGACATTACCGCCAGCATTTTTGTCTACATCGGCTTTATCATCGCCCCGCCCCTTGTGTCCAGATTGTTCGGGCTTATGGCGACTGTCTTCTTCCATCCTTTCACACTGGTCATCTCTTCGGTGGTCTCCGTGCTTTGCACCGTTGTGCTGATTTTTCTGTTTCCCTACTCCCTCTACTCTGTGGTGAAGTATGTCCAGCTTTCCTATATCAACAGGAAAAACTCCGGACGCCTCTGGGCCCCTCCCTCCGTGCGCAATCCCGTAGAATGTCTGAACAAACCCACCCGACAGATTCTGCGCGTGGCTCTGGAGATGGTTGAGTGGAAGATCTATCGATACACACATTTTCTGGACGAATTAAAAAGGTTCGCCGTGATACTTGAGGGCGAACCGAATGAAGCCGTTATGGCTGAAATCGAAGCAAAAACCAAGGAATTCCCTCTGTACATCGATGTGGAGGCTGACTTAGGTCTCACCAAAAAAGTCAAGGTTAGAAGCATCGCAATCAGTCTCGCAATTGTCGGAATCGCCCTCTTTGTGACCGTAAAGGTGCTGCTTTCAATGCTTTGACAGACGAAGCTCAGCACTCTCCCCCGGCGTAGGCGGAGTAGACCACATTTCCTCCTATGATGGTATAGAGCGTCTGCGAGGCAATCTCTAACGGACTGCCCGTGAACACCGCAATATCTGCATCCTTTCCCACCTCTAAACTGCCGACCCTCTTCTCAATGCCGCAAATCCTTGCGGCATTGATTGTGATGGCCTTCAGTCCTTCCTCCGCAGGCAGTCCGGCTTTGACCGCAAGTCCGGCGCAGAGCGGCAGGGAGGCAATCAAAGAGACCGGATGATCGGTGGTAATGGCGGTCAGAACCCCTGCCCGCTGCAGAATCCCCACCGTTTTGAAGGCAGCGTTCTGCACCTCGATCTTGCTGCGGCTGGCAAGGTCCGGACCGACAATGGCCGGATACCCTTCCTTCGCCAGATCCTCCGCGATCAGATGTCCTTCCGAACAATGGTCAAGCGTCATACGAAGATCAAACTCCTTCGCAATCCGGATGGCCGTATAGATATCGTCCACCCTGTGTACATGCGCCTTGAGCGGAATCTCCCCGGAAAGCACGGGCAGCCAGCACTCCAGATCGAAGTCTTTCTCAAAGTCTTCTCCCTCACGCAGCGCCTTCTCACGCTTTTCGGCATATGCCCTTGCCCTGAAAAGCTCCCTTCTGAGCATCGCTGCGATCGCCATTCTGGTCGAAGGACTTTTCCCCTGCCCCGCATAATTGACCTTTGGATTCTCGCCGAAGGCGACCTTCATGGCGGCGGGCGCCTTGACGATCAAGTCATCGATACGGCGCCCCTTCGTCTTCACAAAGGCAAACTGACCGCCGACCACATTGGAGCTTCCCGGCCCGATCATCGCGGCAGTAATGCCTGCACGGACGGCATCGTCAAACGCGGCGTCCATGGAATTGATGGCGTCAATTGCGCGCAGATAGGGAGTGATGGGGGCGACCGTCTCATTACAGTCATCTCCCTCCATGCCCTTTTTCTCCTCCGTAATGCCCATATGACAATGCGCCTCTATCAGTCCCGGCAGGACAAGAGCGCTCTCCGGCACCTGCAGCACCGGCTCTCCCTCATAGGGATGGAGCGGTATCTGTTCCTGTGGTCCTATCTGTGCGATCACGCCATCACAGATTCGGATACACCCGTGCGGGATGTCCCCACCTGCCATCGTCTTAATGGTTCCGCCGATCAAATACATAGTGTTACCCCCTAAGGTTTGCCCGACTAGTCCTGAAACAGGCTTTCCGGGTCAATCGGCGTGCCGTTCAGTGTCAGTTTCAGATACAGGTTCGCGCCTTCTTTGCTGAAATACTTGGTGGGTGCGGCAACTGTCGCGATACTGTCACCTGCCTTCATCGTGCTTCCGACACTGACTGAGAGATCCTGCAGCTGACCATAGGTCAGAACGAATCCGCCGCCGGCGTCCACCGTCATAACCTTTCCAAGCTCTGCGTCATCATAGATTGACAGTACGACGCCATCCGTCGCAGCCTCCACGGCAAGTCCCTCCGTCGCAACCAGCATCAGCGCCGGATTATACTTATATTGATCCAGTGTGGTAAAATAGACGCTGCCGTCCATGCGAAACGGAATGAGCACCTCAGTGTCGATCGGTCTGTGAAGCCCGTGATAGGCGACATAGCCGGGATCCTGTACCTCTTCGGTAATCGGCCGGGACACTTCAGGCTCCGTCGCCTCAGGAATCACAGAAGCTTCCTGTGCGATGGGCGTCTGTGTCATCGTCGTTTCTTCCTGTATCACAACGGGCGCTGTCTTCGTCTTTGCACTCTCCGGCGCGGGTTCAAACCCGGGATAAGGGTCAATCTGAATCTTGCCGGAGTCCACCTCGAGGTTCTCATAATCCAGGTCATCCTCCGTCACCGAGGGCTGCGGCAGCACCGACTCCTTAGCCTCACCCAGGGCAATCTCCTTTGCCTTTTTCGCCGCGCTGTCCTCCAGTGCCGTGAAATCCAGCACATATCCGTCATCCTCGACCTTGCCGTCCTCCGACTTCATATAAATCCCCGTCATCGTCAGGGCCGTGAGTACGAGGACCGACGAAACAATCAGGACAATCCTCTCCCGCTTTTCGATGTTTGCATCATTCTTATTTCTATTTCCGTCTCTTCTCATTTCTGCTACCTTCCTTTTGGCTGAAAATCATGTGCTTATATGCATCATTTTTCCCGACTCGAAAGGATTTATGCACAAAAAAACCATAAAAAACTGCTGCGATCGCTTTCCTGTCGCAGCAGATGAGAAGCAGTCGATGTTTTCCTTCTGCGCATCCTCCAAATGATGAATGGATCACGCTGATATGACAGCATCAAACTCTTTTTCCGGAAATGATTACGATCCGGTTGTTCATGATTATGCCGGCAGAGGAAACGCACTGACACAGCACAAAGTATGCCGTGCTAAAACAAATCCAGCATGTTATCCAGATAGATCTCCTCCCGCACGGGAAGCTGATATTCGGGTTTTACCAGATAGTACATCAGGATCTCCAGGACGAGTGCGCTGCCGAGTCCCCGCCCTTCGAGCTTAAAGTTCGAAAAGCCCATCGGCAGATAGACCGTCTGAATCTCCTCCACGCTGATAAAGCCGGGGTTTTTCATTGCTTTCGAAAAACGATACCCCTCTTTCGCGTCGGGCGAGGTGCAGATATGCTCCGGCGCCGCCTCTCCCAGACTCTTGCGGCTGACCGACTCATAGCAGGCCTTTCGGTCGCGGCATCCGAACCGACAGCACTCGTTGCACAGAAACTCCACCTTGTCCTTCTTCGATTGCGGCAGCTTCCTTAAGAGTGCGAAATCTTTGTTCAAGCGAAAATCCGGCACGACGAAGCGAAATTCCTCCCGCTCCACCTCTTTTAAAAAGTCCGCCGCTTCTGTCTGAACCTTCGTGGTAGACGATACCGCATAGAGTCCCGGGTATCGGTTTTTCACATAATCCAACAAGAGGTCCGAGTGCACAATGACCCCGCTCTGTGCCGCTTTCGTCCCTTCAAACATGCTGCAGAGAAGATTGCATTTTCTGTCCGAAAGGTGCTCGGGGCGAAGCAGGGAATTGCTGAAGGTCAGCCTGCCGCTGATTCCGTATCCTTCCAAAAGCGCGAGAACCTCCTCGGGGTCGCTGTCTCCAAACCCGACGCGGCCGCCGCCCCAGATGCAATCCGCCGGTGCTCCGTAAATGGAGCCAATCTCGCACCAGTCATAAAAATAGTTCCTATGCTCTGCAAAGCATTTCAAAAACAAGCGATACAGTTCGTAAAATTCAAACAGACCGGGCAGGTGAAAATATGCTGTTGTCTTCCCTGTGGAATTCTTTCCCGAATGCATTTGTTCCCCCATACTACAAAAACCATGGCGTTACCTGACGGCAACACCATGGCTTTCTTTTTCTTCCTACAATTACACTCTGTAGCAAACCGCTGCTTACTTGTTCACATGATCACAATTAAAGTCCTTGAAGCCTTCGTCATCGATCTCCCATCCGGAAATGGATACAGGCTGACCGTCATTTGCCTTACCTACGAAGTTAAACTCCGTCTGGCAGTCACCGTCGGAATGCATCGCATTGGTGATGGTGATCTTGATGCCTGTGGTTCCGTTGCCCTCAAGACGATAGCCGCTGGAATCGGTGATGGTGAACGGTGCACTGAAATAAATGGTGATCGTGCATCCGGTATTGCAGTGATCCATATGTGCTCTGTGTCTGTAAGCGACCTTACCGCGCTGGGTTCCGTCTCCGTCGGTCTGATAGAACCATACATCAGCGAAGGTACATCCGCTTGCTGCATATACGCCCTCAGCGAGCTCTGCATTTGCCACTACCATAGGTTTTACATACTGTTTCATACTCATTCTCCTCCTTGCGTAATACTCCCTTTTAGAACAGAATATCAGCTTTCCGTTGTTTTGCAAGAATTCTATCAATTTTGTTAGAATTTTTGTCGTAAGTCAGAGCCGTGCAAAGCTGCAGGCCTTTCGGGTATTCTGCCTGAAGATCAGTCAGGCGGTCTCTCCGGCTATCGGCAGACGGATCTCGAAGCGGCTGCCCTCTCCTTCCCTGCTCTCGCAGGAAATCGTACCGCCGTGTTGTTCGACGATTCCTTTTGCGATCGCCAGCCCCAGACCGCTGCTGCTGTCTCCGGGCGTTCTTGCCTTTGTCACGCGATAAGACCGGTCGAATACAAAGGGAATATCGTCCTCGGCAATGCCGATTCCGGTATCCTTGACGGCGATCACGACCGTCGTGCCTTCCACACAGGCACTCAAACAAATGACTGCACCCTGCTCGGAATACTTCACCGCGTTCACAAACAGATTGTCCAGAACACGAATCATCTGCTCCGGATCGATGGTGATGCCTGCGCGCAGGTCCTTAGCGATGTCCAGCTGCAGTTCTCTGCCCTCATAAAAGGTATCGGCTTCTCTCTCATAGAAAAATTCTTCCAGAAAGGCGCAGCAGTCGACGGTCTCCGGATGCAGCTGAAGCGAAGCACTCTCCACCTTTGTCAGCAAAAACATATCATTGATCAGCGTCTGCATATTGTTCAGGCGACGCTCCATCAGAGCCAGAAGATTCCTCGTCTCGAGGTCGTCCTCCTTCAGATTCACCTTCAGATACGCCACCGAACTCACCAGCGCTGCCAGTGGAGAGCGCAGGTCGTGGGAGAGATTGGAGAAGAGCTCCAGTCTGACTTCCTCTTCTCTCTTCAGACGCCGGTTTGCCTCCCACAGCCTTTCATTCGCCGCAAGCAGCTCTTCCTCCAACTGTTCGCGGGTGATCTTCGGCTTCTCATACTGTTTCTTTTCACTCATACTCAGTTACCCTCTAAAACGATACCCCTTGCCCCAGACCGTCTCGATCAGATGCTCCGTGCCGACAAAGCCTTCGAGCTTCTTGCGCAGCCGGCTTGCCGTCACCATGATATTCTTCCGGTCGGCCTCCAGGTACCCGTTGTACAGATTCCGGCCTATCATCTCAAAGGTCATTTCGACGCCCGGATTTCTGGCAAGCAGGAGCAACAGGTCATATTCCCTGTTGGACAGTAACAGCTCCGTCTCATGGCAATACACCCTGTGGCCCAGCATATCTATCCGAAGCGGCGGGAACTCCAAAACGGAGCCGCGTGGCTGCAGGTTCTGAGATTTTCTGATGTGAATCATCAGGCGCAGGGCCAGCTCCTCGGGGCTGCAGGGCTTCACGATATAGTCATCCGCCCCCTGCATCAGTCCGCGGATGCGATCCTCGCCGGCTGCCCGTCCGGTCAGGAAAAGTATAGGGGCCTGCGTCAGGGCGCGGATCTGTTCCAGCGCGGCAAACCCATCCATCCCCGGCATCATCACATCCAGGACAATACAGTGGACAAGCTCCCGCCTGATCAGTTCAATTGCCCCCACTGCCTCCTCCGCGAGCAAAACCCGGAATCCCTTCTGACGCAGATATTCACCGTTTATCTGCAGCACTTCCCTGTCGTCATCCACCAGCAAACAGGTGTATTTTGGTTCTGTCATTCTTCCAACGCTCCAATCTGCCCAAGCATCTGAATAAACTCTGCGATATCCTTCCCGACTTGCGCTTCCTCAGCCTGATACTCTTCCAGAATTCTGCCCTGAAGCTCCGTCATATCCGTCCCTGCTGTCAAAAGCGCACAGAGCAAGGCTCCGGTTTCATTCAAGGAATGCAGCACTGCCCGTTCCTTCGTGTAGTCGACCAGATATGACTGATTTGCAATCTCCTTGAGCAAAAATCCCTGCCTGATTTTCATCGTATCACTCCCGTTCCTGTCAAAAACATGCCTTGCGTTCCTCTGCGGTATCATCTGGAAAACAATTTCAGTTCCCGCATGATCCGGCCTCTCTCACCGGCCTTTCTCATGACATCCAGCGTAGAAACCCTGCGCAGCTTCCTGTTATTTCGAAGAAACCTCTCCAGCGTAATCACCCACAGCGCGGGCCAGAGAAGAAAACACTTTCCGGCTTTGGGGAAGTTTAAATGCATCTGGTGATGGAACTCCCTGACATAATCGGTCAGCGAAGACCCTCTCAGAGCAACCATTCGATCCTTCGAGGACTTACCGAATTCCTCCGCCTCCAGAATTTCTTTCATAAACAGTTCCACACTGTGTGTTTCGATACCCATCCACGCAACACGGTCCCTCTCAAGCCCCAGATACTCACAGCACGCGGCGGTGATCATATCAGAAAAACCTTTCAGCCCGACGTCGGAGACCAGTTGCAGATACCGGGTTCTCTGCGCTTCCTCCACATCCCGGTTCCAGAACACCACCCAGTCACAGAGCAGTTTCAGTCCGAACCCCGAACGCAGGAAATGCTGCAGCATATGAAGCAGCAGTTCAAACGCATGATAGGCGTCGGAAAGCATCGGAAGCGTAACGCCGCACACCTCTCTGCGGACGGCCGTCTCCCCACACTGCTTCATACAGTCTTCCATATATTGGTTCGTATGATTGTTGTCGAACGGTTCCGCCAGAATCGTGTGCAGCTCGATCTCGAAGCCATCGTTAGAATCAAATACCACATGGTGCAGGGCATGCTGGCTTTCCGTGATGACAAAGCCTGCCCGTTCCAGAACCGCAATCGCCTTCTGTGTCATTTGCACATCCGGAAGCAGCAAATCGATATCTCCGCTTTTGCGAAGCTCCGGCACGGGATACAGCCCGGCCGTTGCCATCCCCTTCAGAATCAGGACCGGAATCCCCTCCTGCTCCAGAAGCTGCGTCAGGTATTTATCCGCCAACAGCAGACGATAATTCTGTCCGACCGTCTTCTGCGCCGCAGCCGTGGCTCTTCTCACCAGACTTTCCGGCGCATGACACTGCTGCATGATCTGAGGCAGAAACGACAGCACCGCATGCTCCTCTGCCCGATCCGTCACCGCTTTCCAATCAATCTCACTCTTAGTCAGTTTCTCTTGAGGCTCCTCCCGCAGAGACTCGCTCAAGGTCTCCAGCAGCACTTTGTCATTGTCGGAAATACCCTCCGACACCGCAGTCTTCTTCCCGAATTTCTGCTTCAGAATCTGCATGCCTTTTTCAAACAGGAGCCGAAACTCAGGCGTTCTGTGATACAGCAGCAGGTAAACCGCATTGGTGAATACCACGCAGAAAACGGCCCTGCCGATGCACATAAGCCAGGGATTCCCGACCATATGCGCACAGATTTTATCCTGCAGGAACCACAGCAAAAAGGTCACGGCTGTATAAAAGCCATATTGCAGAAAATAGCGCCTGCTGGAGGTCTGCAGCCTGTACTTATACAGAACATACGGCTCAATCCACAGGGAAGTGGTGACCGTGCTGATCAAAGTACCCAGGAACACGCCGATAGTGCCAAACTTTAGTCCCAGCACGACAGATACCACGAGATTGATGATTGCTTCGGCAATCGATTTATATCTGTCATACCGGAAAAGCCCCATCGAATCGCGGAATACCAATGTCGGCTGTCTCATGCCCAGCAGATAGAAGTTCAGGCACAGAATCAGCGTCACCGCCTTTGGGAATACATACTGTTCTCCGAAGCTGATGCCGACAAAGGTATCAAGCACCTCATACATGGTGATGGTGATCACTCCGCAAACCCACTGTCCCAGGAAAAAGGTTGCGGAGAAGATACGGTGTATCCGCTCCTTGTGCTCCTTCACCCCAAGGTTGCCGACACTGGCCGTGATCCCCTGAAATATCTGCTCCAACACCTGCTTAACGGAACCGATGATCAGAAAATAGTTCGAATAACACCCTACACTCAATGTGCCCACCAACGCGGAAAGCAGGAGATTATCGGTATTGTTCACCATGACATTGCCTATCTTGTGCATCAGCATGGCTTTGATATTATCATAGATCTTCGTCTTCTCTTCCTTCGGAAGCGGGGCTGCATCCCTGTCCCGCAGGTACGGAAACAACCGGTCTGCTTTTCTGGTAATACAGATGTTATTCCCGATGGTGCAAAGGATCAGAATAGAAAGATACAGCAGGAAATTCTTCGTTGTCAGCAGCACGATCATCTGCAGCAGATTCTGGATGATCCAGGAAGTCGTCTGATACACAACGCCGAGATAACTCAGCTGGTGCGCATCCACCAGCGTTTTTTTATAGATACCGATATAAGAAACCACAGCGTTCGCAAGATACATCAGGTAAATGATGATAAGGTGTTCTACCTGCGGCTGATCCCTGATCAGAATGTCCAGAAAAGGAATGACGAGAAGCCCTCCCGCAAGCACCAGGGCAGCTACCATGACATAGAACTTTCTGTACAGCTTCATCAGTGATTTCTGCTTCTCGATATCACGATCTGCAATCGGCTGATAGAGAGCAAACGTGATTGCCGTCCCGATTCCCAGCTCCGACAACGCAAGCACGCTCAAAATATCCGTAAACAGTCCGTTGATTCCGACATATTCACGGCTCAGGGTATGTGTGAAAACAACTCTTCCGAAAAACCCCGTCAGTATGGCCATTGACCGCGCAATCAACGCAACTGTGGTATTCCGGGCCGAGTATTCCGTTCTGCTTTTTTCCGTCACAGCCATACCTCCTGTTATTTTTCAAAAGATGATCGATTCGGCAGAATCCGCAAGAATGCAGACCGCAGCTGTTCTTTGACCGGCTCAATATCCGTCACTTTGCCGGTATCGTTGATGCAGATCCACTTCTTTTTCTGCCCGACAATGGTAGCAAGCAGCCGTTTATTCTGCATATCGAGTTCAAAATAGCCCAGTTTTCTGTGTACATTTTTGGGCACAAAGTTCCCGGAAAGCTTCTGCCATTCCCGGAACAGATACTGTGACACATCGTTTTTGCTGCGAAATCTGCTGTGTGCCGCCGTCTCCAGCTCCCTGCCCTCGCATTTCCATACATCGAGAAATGTCTGCTTTAGAAAGGGCGAGGGGCCATGCACGGTATAGAAGCCGGTAAAAAGCGGAAAGGTCAGCTCCATCACATTGTACAACAGGTACAGCAGCGGATATCCGGGATGATAAAAATGACCGGGATGTCTTCTGACGCATTCACGCTTATCAAAGTTTCTGGCCAGCACGGCCGCATTGTTCAGATACAGATAGGATGTCACAATGCTGCGCGGGTTGGCGACCACCGGCTGAAAGGCCATCATATCGCAGGGCAGTCCCCTTTGAAAGAATACCTCCTCTTTGATGGGTCTGAGCAAAAACATATCGTCGTTAAAATACACAAAATGCTCCGCCAGACCTTCGATCCGATGCAGGTATTCCTCCAGAACCGTACTGTTAAAAACAGGCAGCAATTCCTTCGGGAGAAAATCCTCATGACGGACAATATGAAGCTTCGGATGATTCGTATCCAGCCACTTCGGAAGATGCCCATAGGTGATCAGGTGTACTTTCCTGACCCAGGGCGCAAAGGTCTCCACGCCGCGAAACCAAAACTGCAGCATATCCCAGTCCCGATATCTCTCCTCACCGTCATCGCAGGATGCATCCGACTGATACTTCCTCTTCTCTTCTCTCCATACCGGGTCAGAGCCATCGACCCAGGTAAGTACGAAATCAATATCCATAGTTCGCCCTCTTATTCTGCCCGATTCAAGTCAAATCCCAGCTGATACAGGCAGGCAGGATTCTGCTCGAAGTAATAGCAGACAAAATCATCATCTTCGTAATAAGTGTGCAGCTCCCCGGGATACAATCGGTCAAACTCGCGACACCACATATCGACTCTGGACTCAATGATCGTTCTGTGCTCCAGATTCATATAGGACTGTGTCCAAACCGGGAAGGTAAAGTAGGGTGCACTGCCCAGTTTGCTGTCAATCTCCGTATGAATCACATCGTCACCGACACTCGCAAGCGTTCCGTAGAACGACTGATATTTCTCGGACGCAAGCCACGACGGTCCTGAGAAGAAATGGAACTGTGATCTCTTAAGAGGTTTCTTCTCCACATACAGGAAGACATATCTGGAAGGCAAGGTGTAGTTTTCTTTGACACACTCATTGATAAACTGCACCAGCTCTTCATGATAGCCATACTCTATCATCTGATATAATTCATCCACAGTAGAGACAATCGTATAACTGAACGGCGGCAGCTCCCTGGTAATCCGATAAGTTGCCATAACCGCCCCATTATAGCGGGTCAGCTCGTAATGCAGGTACCCACGGAAGGTTCCCGTCATCTGTGCAAGCACATAGACAGCCGCCACAGCAATCGCTCCTACAACCTTCATGATATTTTCTTTGACAAACAAGATTACCACACTGCACAGAGCATCCAGCGGAATACAGCACATAGCCACCATTAGGAGCTGAATCATCGATCCCAGGCGGGCACCCACGACTAAGTAGGGAAGGCCAACCAGATTCGCACTATACATTGTCATAAAAATGACGGTACAGAATGTAAGAGAGAAATAATGGTCATATCGGTTTGCCTTGACCTCTTTCTTCCAGCCATACTTGAGTAACATCATAATACCCCTGCACAGAAGAAAGAGAGCGAGAGCTGCAACCGTACAGCCAATCAGCAATCTTGTTCTGAAATCACCGTAAATGCTCACATAGGATTCTTCATAAATAATCTGTGCCTTCTGCAGAATCCTGTCTTTCACGCGCACGAGCACCGGTTCATTCGTTGCTTCTGGCGTTCCCACACCCTGATTCTGTCCGCCTTCCAACCCGGATGTCGGCGCCTTGATGTTTCCCGATCCGGTCGAACCTGTGCCTGTATTACCGGTGACGGCGGAATTGCTCTTATATTCGTCGGAACCACTCATTGCATTCACCGCCCAACCGATGGAGCCCTGGAAGGGAATTCCGCTCGCCAGTGCACCCGCCATAGGTATCACTGCAATCAGACATCCCAGGATCACAGACGCCGCCAATGCACCGAAATTCTTTGGCCGGAGTATACGCCCCAACAGAACGGGTACGAAGGCTATACACAGGAAAAAGGCCATAATCGTCGCGTAAAAATGCACCACTATCGTTGTCGCCAACGCCATTGTAAAGACAAAGAGATCCTCCTGTCTTAACATGTTCAGGAACTTCTGTTTCTTAGAAAGAGAAGCCTCCGGTTCTTCGGGCTTTCTCTTTAAGTATCTAAGCAAAAACGCTGCGCATAAGAACATAGCCGGCATGCCAAACTCCTGCGGAATCGTCCACTGCAATCTGCTAAGGCATACGACTTGCATGGCGTCTTTCACATCCACGGTCAGGAACAACATCAGGGCAAGTATGCCCGAATATCTCCAGCAAAAAATCTCTTTGAGCAGAATATAGATGGACAGCAGGAAAACCGCACTGTGAATACCGGCTGTAAACAACAGGCAACTGTAGATTCTGATACCAAACAAGGTATGCATGGCATAAATAAAGCAATGCATTCCCTCAGGATAGACTCCTGCCGAAAAAATCTGCCCGTTTGTCAACGCATAGGTCCATTCGTTGTGCGGATACAGGTCACCGCAACCGTACGAATAATCCTGAAACGCGCCATAGCTGAAATACAGGACACCGAACAGCACCACCGCTGCAAGCAGTCCGTACTCAAAGATATGGCCTCTCAAAACGGACATACAGTCATCGCACAGGCACCTGAGCCTGTGTCTGAGTGCCCTTGCGCGGTCTGCGAGGAAGCGCTTCAGGCCGTAGGTTCCGGTCAACAGCTTCTGCACCGTTTTGAGCACTTTCCTTTTTCCGGGGATTCTGTGGATCAGGCAGAGGACGGCCGTGCCGTAGAACAGCGTGCAAAACACTGCGGTATTCAACACATGAAACAACCTCAGAAGCAGTACCACCGTATTGACCAAAACGATCTGTACCGTCGTACAGAAGCCGAAATGAAAGGTCAGACTTCTCCCTTTCAGGATACGCCGAAACACGATTTCCGGCCATATGAACATAATAAACGCATAGGCAAAAAGGACCTTGCAATATTCCAAGCACCAAAAAAATGTCGTCACCTGTACACCTCTCACTATCCCTGAATGACTCCCAAAAGCACGCCCTCCGTCTCTCGCTCATTTCCGAAGTAGACCGGAGTTTCGTCGAAGGTACGGCTTGCTTCCAGAATCAATTGATACTCTTGACCGTCCGCCGGTATCAGAATCTGTGTTTCGAGCTTCTTCGTCATCCCGGCAGTCACCTCATGAAGCCTCCACCCGGTCGCATACTCACACCGCTTCCCGGCTTTTGACATCGTAACCAGACAGATCTGCATCTTGCGGTATGCATTGGCAAAGCCGGTGTTCGCAATCGTCACCTGTACCTGCAGCCGTCTTCGTCCGTCCGCCCTGTGTCCGCCGCCGACCCTGACGCCGGTCACCAGAAAACGGTACCCCAGATGCGCATCGATATACCCGTATAAGTCTCTCCCGTTCCAGACGCCGGCATCCGTCATCTGCTGTCTCTTCCACTCTTCCAACACTCTCGTATCATATAGGCGGTTCAGATATGTAATGTGTTTCGTCTGAAAATACCGGCAGAGCTGCTGGGGCGAGAGCGTTTTGGCATATCCGTCTCCCCAGACCGTCTCTCCGCCGTTTGGCACATATTGACACAGTATGTTTTCAAATTCCAGCTCGCGCTTCTTGTTCCAGGAGCCCTCCCAGTCCGTGTACTCATCCGGCATCAGGGAATAGGTACCGATATCGGTATCAGACCCCAGAATTCCGTCATCAAAAAAGCCAAGCCCGCAGCCGGCAAACTCCTCGTAGCGGTCCTTGCGTCCGTAGATCTGCCTGAAGTGATACGGGCATCGCACCGCCAGAAATGTATTGCCCTGCGTATATCTTTCCATGGTTTCCGCAAGCGTCATGAGATGATGCGCGGCCAGATAGCGGGAACCGTGCATCTCTCCCCAGTTGCCGACCAGAAACCCCTGATAGACGAAGATGTGCTTACCAAACTCACGCACGAGCGCTCCGACCTGCTCCATGTGGGCCGTGACAAGCCGAAACTGCGCCGGCTCCGTCTGCATGGACTTTCCCTCTCTGTCATAGACCACTCTGAGAATGATGTCCCTCTTTCTTTCCACAAGGAAACGAAGTACCTCCCTCATCTGTGCGAGGGTGTCCTCATCCAGCTGTCGGTCCCGATACTGACCGATATCGACCAGCAAAAGCACCAGTCTCTCACCCTCAGCAAGGTCCGCACCCAGTTCTTCCCGATTCAGTTTTTCCCCTGCCGTGTAAGCCAGTAAAGGATAGAAGCCTCTGTCCGGATTGCACAGACGCTTAGTACTTTCCTTCAGTTCGGCTCTTTGAAACAAGCGCTTGAAAAACATGCTACTCCCGAACCTCCTCGTCGACATGGTACAGCTTTTCTCTAAGCCACACCGCAATGATTGAGAATGTCATTCGGAACATATATACAATCGGCTTGAGACCCGAATGCATGCTGACGCCCTCCGTGCGCACATGCATGACAGCCGGAATTTCTTTTACCCGGTATCCCAGAAGCATCATCTGCATAATCATATTGGCGTCGGGGTATTTATCGTCAAAATGGTTGTACAGGGCGTAGAAGCCGAAGGCTCTCCGGCTCAGGCCCTGCAGACCTGTGGTGGGATCCGTGATTTTCTTCCCGGTTCCGATCCTGATCAGAAACCGGAACATCAGATAGGCCAGTTTCTTCACGAAGCTTGTGGGGTACGCCTCCCAACCTTCCGTAAACCTGGAGCCGAGGACGATGTCCGGCGTTTTCCCTGCCTCGTCTGCAGTGACAAGCTCCCTGTAGATCTTCTCAACATTGCATACATCATGCTGTCCGTCGGCGTCCATCTGAATCACATAAGAGTAGCCGTGTCTCAGCGCATACTTATATCCCACCTGCAGTCCGCTGCCGTAGCCGAGATTGAAGATATGGGTGATCACCTTGCAATGATGCTCTAAAACCACCTGCCCGGTAGCATCCTTCGAGGCATCGTTCATCACAAGAATATCCAGCTGATCCCCCAGCGGAGACTGCTGCAGATCGTCCAGCACCTTCCCGATATTTTTCTCTTCGTTGTACGCGGGTATGATGATCAGTATTTCCTTCTTCTGTTTCTCACTCATAGTTTACCCTTCCGTCAAAGACAATAGTTTGACGATTTCCGTATTTTCAGCCTTATTCTTCTCAGCTGCCGCTCTTCCCAGACGCTCCCGCCTGTCTGCATCGTCCAGCAGTTGAAGAATCCCCTCACAGATTCCTTCCGCGCAAAACTCGCACAGCAGTCCGTCCACATCCTGAATGACCTGTTCCCTGTTACCGCTGCAGTCGGATACCAGGATCGGTTTGCCCAGTATCTGTGCCTCCTGGATCGCTATGCTTTTTCCCTCGAACCGGCTGGCATGCACATAAATATCAGCCTGTTTCATGTACGGGTACGGATTGCTGACTGCGCCCGGCAGCAGGAAGTCCTCCTTGAGTCCAAGCTTCGCGATCCGCTCTTCTAACATTTTCTGTTGGTCGCCCTCTCCGAATACATACCAGCGGACTTTTCTGCCGGCGTCCTTTACAAGCTTCATGGCATCGATGGAGACTTCAAACGCTTTCTGTGCGGTCAGTCTGCCGACAGAGACAATCCTGATTCCTTCGAACGGTTCCGCAAAGCCCTGTCCGGTCTGCGCTTTGCTCCTGATCGACTCCGGATTCAGGATATTGTGAAACACCTCTGTTTTCCCGGCGTATTCTCCGTATACCTTCAAAAAAGCAGTCTTCACCTCATCCGACACCGCAAACACTTTCGTGTATTTCCGGTAGCAGTCCAGATCCAGGTCTTTTGTATATCCGGCCTGCGCATAATCCACATGTACAAACGCGGCCTTGCGTTTGGCTCTGACCCAATCCGCGACATAATAGGTGGAACCACCCTCCAGATAGGCGACCGCGAGATCATATTCTTCCTGCAGACGGTCCGCTCCGTCGGACAGAACGCGCCAGAGCAATTTGTCCGGCAAAATCTTCCCGCGTTTTCTCATGGCGAGGAAATTCTTCACCAGATAGGGAAACAGCCGAAGCACCGTGCCGCGGCGAAGCATCGCTTTCAGGATGGTCCGAACCAGTCCTTTTCTGCCCTCGGCACTGAGTACGGAGCAGTCACGGAAGGTACGGTTACAGATTTTCACAGTGTCCGGGACCCGGGAAATCATCTCGCCCTGCCCCATCAGCACAAACAGGGACACTTCATACTGTTTCGGGTCGATCTGTCGAAGCAGCTCCAGAAGAGCCGTCTCCGCTCCGGCCTGACCCAGGGTATTGATCACAAAAAGTATCTTTTTCATAGGCGCTCACTCATTTTGGGTGTCTGCAGTCCGGGACTTATCATTGCTTTCTTCTTCCTGCAGCCTGCTTACAAGGTTTCTCAGCTCCTCATTCTCCTGATTGAGAAGGGA
Source organism: Acetatifactor sp. (assembly GCA_016293615.1). GTDB lineage: Bacteria > Bacillota > Clostridia > Lachnospirales > Lachnospiraceae > Acetatifactor. Next base: position 49,185 of record JAEDDX010000001.1, on the reverse strand, counting down.
GATCTGCATTGCCATCTCATTGCTTTTACGCATCAGCTGTGACACGATGCAGCTGGAGAAGAAGGCGCCGAACAGAAGCGTTCCGACGATCAGCAAAGCCAGGACCAGACCGATGGAACTGATATACTGATTCCACCCCGCCGGACGCAGCAGAATACCCGCGCAGATAATGACGATGGCTACCAGCCCCCAGACGAGGCTGAAGGGCTCATTGATTCTCTTGACCGCCAGGGAAGTGGTCGTCACGAACAGCAAAACGCCGCCAAGCAGTACCAAAATTATCTGTAAAACCAATCCGGGTTCCATATCAATCCTCTCCTCTCGAAGCTCTGTCGTATACTTTTCCGGAGGGTTTCCTGCCCTCCGCTTTCTTTAACAGCGTTCCCCGGCAGAAAATATGCACATCCAGGTTCGCCTCCATGAAACGCAGCCTGCGGTAGGCGATCGCCCAGCCGGTCAGGGAGCCGGCTACCAGACCGATTCCGTACCAGATGGCAGGAAACTGTGTGGCGAAGAAGCTTACCAGCGCAGTCACCAGTGCAAAACCGCCCGCAGTCATCAGCGCACCGGTCAAATCATTGAAGTAGTACAGGAAGATGATTGCCGCATACATGGTAAACAGAATAAAGTAGCCTGCTGCCAGGCAGGGATAAATCTGCATGACCATGCCTCCCATGCCAAACTGCGGCAGCAGAATCATCGCCATGAAAAATACCACGACCGAAATGATAAACTGGATACGGACCAGATTCATCAGTTCGTCCGTCAGCTGTTCAAACATTCTCTTCTTGGCATTATAGATGTCCATCCCGCGTCCGCCGATCACGGCCTCCGAATAGTTCTTGTACCTCTCGTGGAAGCGCATCTCCACACGGGAAATAAAGATAACGCTGGCGGAAATATTGGTGAACATCGCGATACAGGTCGCCATGTCGTATACCGGGGCGCACACAAAGCTCTTGGCAACGATCAGCTTAAGATCCGTCGTCCAGAAGAAGAAATTGTGGAGGTAAAGTCCCAGGGTGTATAGGAAGTTGGTGGCAATCAGCTGCCAGTACTTTTTAAAGTACGACAGCACCTTTTTGTAATTACCGCTGTTTTGTCTGAAATAGCTCTGAATCAGGGCGTATTCCAGGCTCGCGATCAATAAAAAACCGACATCCAGGGAGATGAGCATGGCGAGGGTCGCCGACACATCAAACCAGTACACCAGCACAAGAGACAAGAGTACCGTCACTGTCATCCCGATCAAAAAGTAAAACGAGATCTTCTTATATACCTTGCAGATGGACATGTACAGCATCGAATAAAAGACGAACATCAGGGCCATATATCCGCAGAATCCCGCAAAGACGAAGATCAGCGGTACCTTTCCCACCACATATTCGCGGATGCAGAACGGGATCCCCAACAGACTGCTCAAAATGGTATTCATAAACAGTCCCAGATAAAAGCACGGCAAGATATCCTCGTACTTTTCCTCATAAATGATATCGGAAAGGTATTTGGAGAGCACCGCGTTAAACGGTGACGCCGTCAGAAGCGCGAAGATAAAAATGTAGAGAACCGTACAGGAATACAACTCTCTGGTCGCATAGCTGATCTTGGAAAAGCCGAGCAGATACTGCATCAGCAGGACCGTGATGATTACCAGAAACATCGGTGCAACGGTAATCAGGGTACTGTAGCCGGCACCGAACAGATTCGTTGCAATGGTATTCTTACTGTAGATTTTGTTGAGTTTAACACCTATTCCAGCCATTTTCTTACTCCAGTGACTCTTGTGTGAAGGACTGATAGATTTCGCGGTACTTCTGCTGCATCTGCTCAATCCTAAAGTATCGGTGTGCCCTTTGATATCCGTTCTGCCCCATCTCGCGGCGCAGCTCGTCGGATTGTGCCAGGCTGATCATTGCGTCAGCCAGCTCCTGCACATTCATGATATGGGTCAGAATACCGGCCTTGCCGCAGGTATCCCCTTCTTCCCCGTAGATCAGTTCGCGGCAGTTGCCGACGGAGGTTGCGATCGTGGGAAGCCCTGCCGCATAGCTCTCCAGAATGGTCAGGGGCTGTCCCTCGCTGATGCTGGTCAGGATCGTGAAATCCATCCTTCCCAGATATTCCTTCACATTGATCCTTCCGGTAAATACCACATCCTGCAGCTCCAGAATCTCCACCAGATCAAAGCATTCCTGCGCATACTCAGGGTCTTCGTCGCAAGGTCCCATGATCCAGAGCTTCAGGTTCGGCACTGTCCGCTTGGCATAGGAAAAGGCACGGATCATGGTCTTGACATCCTTGATGGGCGTCACGCGAAGCACCGCGCCGATATTGATAAAGCCTTCATCCTCGGGCAATTTTCCGGGGAGGTCGGCAAAATTCTCCACGCGGATTCCGTTGGGCGTGATCACGGTCTTCTCCGGAAGACAGCCGAGCTCGATCTGCAGCTCTCTGGCATGTCCGTACAGAGAGGTCACCATATCCGCATACTCATAGGCAAGCATGGACATCTTGCGGAACTGTTCGATCCAGATATTTTTATAAACGCCGCCGACCCAGTTCGCCTTGAGGATCTCCTCCTCACGCTCTCTGGTATAGATACCGTGCTCGGAGATCAAAAGACCGCAGTTGTATCTATACTTCGCCATACTTCCGAGCACGCCGGCATACCCGGTTGCCACGCAGTGATACAGATCCGCCTCGGGAATGTCCGTGTTCATGATCAAAAACAGCGGCAGATAGATCGAGCGCATGGTCCAGAGGAAGTCCGAGAACGCAATCTGCGGATACTGTCTGTCGTAGACTTCTTCCACGATTCTTAAGAAATCCTCACCCATGAGCAGATCGTCGATGGAGATATCCTGCTGAAACAAATCGAACAGAACGGGCCACTCCACCCGGTAATTTAAGATCACGCTTCTCATGGCGCGATACTGCTCCCTGGTCAGGCGGACTTTCCTGCGCCTCTTCTCGGCATTCCAGTCGTAATCATCCAGATACGCCTCATAGACGGCCGAGACATTCTCCGGCAGCTCATACTGAAATCTTCCGCTCTGGGACCGGTCCGCAATAATCGCAAGCACCACAAACTCGACCTTCGGGAATACATTGATCATGCTGTTGATCCAGCTCGAGACACCGCCGACCACATAGGGGTAGCAGCCCTCGGCTACGATACAAATCCTCATAAGAAACCTACGCCTTTCTACTTATCCCAGGGGAACTGAATCGGTCCTTCGTAGAGAAAGACCTCTTCCGCCTTCTCCAGTTCGATCCGCACCTTGGAATCCAGGGTATGGATCAGGAACACATCCTGCTCCACCCGCTTATACTCTCCGTTCTCAATCTCTTTGATCTGCTCACCGTGCGTCCTGAGCAAAAACCAGCCGCCCTCTGTTGTCTGCATAATGCTCATCTTTAGGGTATCTCCCTCGCGTTCCACAGAGTAGTTTGTGTTCAGCATCGCTCTCACGCGGGCATCGCTCTCGGACATTGTCGTCTGTTCAAACACATGAAATCCGGAGTAATACGAAGCGATGTTGCTTGACACATCCTCATAGAAGAACTGCCACTGGTGGCGTTCCTCCTCCGGCCAGAGCACATGATGCATATCCATCATCATATTGGAATACGCCAGGGCTGTGTTGATGCCTCTCAGCTCCAGATCCTTGCGATAGGAATACTCGCCGGCATCATGTGTGACGCCGAGCACCGTCGTGTAATCGGTATAAAAAGACAACAGCGGCCGCCTGCCTCTGTCACGGCAGGACACCGTGCGCATTTCGTCCATACCGTCTGCGGAATTCGCAAGCTCTAAAAATTCGTCGGAAAGAGAATCAACATAATATGCCGCAAACCGGTAGCCGCAGTTGGCGTGATCGAAAAAGATCCGGTCCGCTTTCGCTTTATCCGCCAGTGTGATCGCACCGTCATAGCGAAGCGATCTGCCTGCCTCCGCTCCGACTTCCTTCATCTGCTGAAGGTAGAAGGTCAAAAGCTCCACATCCGCCCCGGAGTTCTCATGATAATCATACTTTGTGCTCACATAGCAGGTCAGCTTCAGTTCGTTTCTGAGAGTTCCGGCCAGAAGATTCGGCCAGACAATGTCCCGCAGAAAGCTGCTGGTATTTCTGCTGTATACCTCCTCCATGACATCGCTGTTTTCATTGGAGAGGGAAGGGTAATCCACAACGGAAACGCTCTGCCCATTCACCACGGGGTAGAGATAATAGTCACTGCTCTCATACACAAACGCATCCAGAAGACCGAGTCCGGTCAGTGAGGACATAAAGTCACCGTTGACGGCGAAGACCATGGCATTGTTGTGCGTATTTCTCCAGATCAGGCGTGGAAATTTCTCCCGGTCGATCAGCTTATCATCCTTCAGGCCGACCATATAGGACTTCGTTCCCTTGCCGGTAATGTACCACGGAATGGTCAGTTCAAAGTCCTGAAGCTTTTCCTCCTTCTCCGTCTCGGCCTTGTAAACTGCCCCGCCGCCGACTAAAAATCCTTCAAACAGCCTGATACCCTCGATCGTCGTGGTCTCCATCCGGAAGGTGGAGATGCCCAGAATATCCTTCAGCTCCGCGCTTCTTTGCAGTTCGGAATAAGGCGGAAGGTTACAGAATACCACAGTCACTCCGTTCTTCGTCAGCTTCTCGATCTCCTTCACATGAGAAAAGACATCCCTGGTCTCGGAATCGATCAACAGGATGGAGGGCTGATACCTTTTGTCCGTGGGAATGCTGACAGAGGCGTCGCAGGTGAGAAGATTGCGCTTGGTATAGACGCACCACTGATCCACCACTTCCATAAGCTTCGTATTCGTATCTCCCCAGAACATGACATACTCCGCGCCGCGGAAGGCACGTGGGTCATTCTCCCGCAGGCCGCGAAAGGCGATCTTGCCGGAGTCCAGATATTTGTTCCAATATTCATTTGTTCCATACTCGTTGCCGTTCTCTTTGATGATCTGTGAAAACTGAAACATAAACAGGATCACCACCATCATCATGCAGATCACAACGAAATTTCTACGAGATATCATGTCTGCTCCACCTTTATCGGAAGACTCTGAGAAGCTCCAGGGTCTCACTGTCCACTACGACTGAGGAATGTTTCAAAGCCTCTACTACTTCAAAAAATTTCTCTTTATTGCCCGCGTTGAAGTACAGCTTCAGCTGGCAGGTATAAGTGGATAGCGCATTCGGGAAGTAGGTCTTCGCCCTCGCACACCACTTTTCACACTTTTCAAATTCACTGATCTCCAACAGCCGGATGCTCAGCATCTCAAAGACGGAGCCCGGCATCTGCTCCGGCCAGTTTTTGAAATACGCTTCCGCCACCTCGTCCATGAGCAACACATAATTGCGCTGCTCCATCGGATTGAACACCTTCTGCTCGAGCACGGGATTCATGTATTGCAGAAGCATCTCTGCAGCCGCCTTCTGAGACTCTCCCTCTTCGAGGGCGGTCTTCTTCTGTTTGTCCACATTGACTCTGAAATCATTCAGGGCATCCTGCAGGACGGAAGCCGCATAGTGGGCAGTCTCCGTATCCTCACTGTCTAACGCCAGGGAAAGAGATGCCAGATACTCCCTGATATCCCCCCGGACCACATTCATCATCAGCTGACGCAGATCCTTGTGATTGGTGATCGCAATCGCCTCCTCGATGGACACGATATTTCTCTCCTGCTCCTCCTGCGCACGCACCGCAGTCCTGACTCTTTCCTTGCTGAAGATAACATCCTCCAGGTCAACCGGGTCGGACATAAACAGCTTCAGCAGGCAGAAGGCAAGCAGAAAAAAGAGCGGTCCCACGACCGGGCACAATACCATCACCACAAAGGTAATGATGTCATTGCGGTTTCTCTTCTCCTCGTCGCGCATCCCGTTCCAGAGAAGGTAAGCGACGGACACTATCAAATTGATAAAAAAGATTACGAAAAACAGTATCACTTCCCGTGTCACCTGTTACTTTCCCCCATGATAATGCTCTCATATCCGATCTCAGCCAGACGCTTCACAACCGGCCCCGCCTCGCTCTCATCTATGTTCGACAACAGCACATACAGCTTTCCGTTCCGCGCGCGGCCGATATAGTCATGATGTCTGAGTATTGTGGATATTTCGTTGGCTGCCTTCTTATAGTCCATATCTTCCTTCGATACGATCTCGAGTACCGAGCAGTCGGTATAACCTTTCTTCTCCGCACTCATATACGCCTCAACCAGGGCGGCAAATGCATCCGAATCCAGAAGTCTGGTACCCTCGACATAGCGCTCATGCTCCAGCACTTCCAGATATTTGTTCGCGCGGACCATCGCGCTGCCGATCAGAGAGCTGATGATCACTAACTGATTCGCCTGTCCGAGCGTCATGCTCTCCCAGGGAAGTCCCCAGATCATGATGATGACCTGCATGGCTCCCGCATCGTCATACACGGCGTTTGCCATCAGCGGATATCTCTCGTCCAGTTTTCGGTTGATAAATACCTTGTGGTCACAGATCGCCTCATAGACCTCGCCCAGCTCGGCATACTTGATGGAATTGCCCATGCTTTTTGCCTTCGCAGAGGTCGCGGAAAACAGGCGCGCATAGCTGGAATGGGCATTGGAGACCGTATAGATGGCGACATCCTTACACTTCATCAGCTCGCCGATGATCTCAGCGGCGTAGAACAATACCTCCTCCTGGCTGTAATGATCCAGACGGGAGGTGATTCTGTAGATCTTCCCGACACTGTCGTTCTGGTTGACAAGCTGTGTCTCCAGGGCATCCTTGACGCGCACGTTGCTGTCGTTGATGTCCTTAATGTCGCTGAGCTGTGTCGACAAAAACTCCCGCTCCGAAACCTGCTCTCTGCGAAGCTTCGTGATGGTATCCCTCATATACCCCACGGTCAGGCCGAGAATGAACAGCTGCGCGATCCAGATATAGGTGCCGCTGTCCAACATCAGTTCAAAGCCCGTCCTGTCGTACATCTGGCGGAAACAATACCCCGCCGTCGCAAGCGTCGCGGAGACGATCGCCTGCTGCTGTCCGTAGACGATGGCGAAGAGCAGCACATACAAAAGATATGTGTCCAGGTTGGAAAAATAAGTGCTTCCGACCGCTCTGTTGTTGAGCATGAAAAACCCGATGAAAGCAATAAAGTTCTCAAGAAAGGGCACTACACTGCGCAGAAACTCATCCATGTTTTCCATGAGCCGTTCGTGCAGGCTTTTCTTCTTTTTCTCGCCGTAGAGGAAGACTCTCTTGTACTTCCTCATATGGTCTGTAATCTTCTTGATAATATTGTCGCGGTCACACAGAAATGTCGTGCCGAACTCCTCCTCGAAGCGCGTGGGCGAGAGGACGATTCTCTTCTCCGTGGAACTCGTGGAGACGATTTCAATATTAAACCAGGTGTTCTTGCGGACGACTTCAGCCAGTTCCCGCTCGGAAACGGGCTGTTTGGAAGAGATATGGTACAGTCCGTGCTCAGAACGGTTCTTCGCCACGACGCGGTAGATATACTCAATCGCGTCAGCGACATAAATCATCGAAAGGACATGATTCTCCTGAATGGTGATGACATTCCGGTCCAGTGCCTCCAGACACATCCGGGTACAGCAGTCCGTCACATCGGCCATGCTGTCCGGAATTCCGTAGACATTGTCCAGTCTGAGTACCACAATGTCCCTTCCCAGGTTCTTTCTGTGGTTCATGCACAGCTCCTCTGCCTGAGAGAGTACGATGCTCTTCATCCCCTTCGGAACCGGCTCCACATTCTCCGTGATGTTGTCCGCGCAGTGTTCCTCGAAAACCTGCTCGGAAGACAGGAAGATAAACTTGCCGGAGTTGCTCATCAGATAGCCCATCATAATGTTCATCATCCCGGCGGAGAACCTGACGGCATCGCTCTCTTCCTTCCAGTTGAAGTTTGTATCATAAGCCCCCATAAAAATGGTGACATCGGGACTGATGCTCTCGAATATTTCCGACAGGACATTGGAATTGTACGGAAAATGATAGCGTTCAAACGCCTTCTGGTAGGGCTGCTTCCTGTCCCTGGAACCGGTCAGCAGATACACTCTATGCCCTTCTTTATTCAGTTTGACAATCAGGTTGTTGGTAAAATTACTGCATCCGCCTATCAACAGAATGTTCATATGTTACTCTTCCCCTCTTATTCCGTACTGTGTCAGCATCTGAAGAAACGCCTCCACATCCTCCCTGAGCACACAGGGATCCACCTCATATTCCGACAGCAGCTTCTGTACCAGGTCCTCCTCCGCACAGCCTGCCTCCAACAGTTTCCAGATATCCGCACCCACCTCGTTCATCTGCAGCGGCCTGCGGTACGGAAAGCCGGGCTGTGCCACATCGAGCAGCCAATAGACGCCCGCAGCCTGGCGAAGCCGATATTGATGAAACTGTATTTTTCTCTTGGTTTCCTTCATAATGTCTCCATTGCATAGTCTGGTAAAATATAATTATACCATTGTTTTCACAATATAAAAAGCTCTATTTATTGAAAAAACGCAAAAAAAGAGCCTGCCGAAGCAGACTCTCTTTGCACAAAAGCACTAAAATTTTCTTACTTTACGGTAACAGAGGTGATGTGAGGATTTGCGCCCTGATACCAGTACAGGAAGCCTTCCATGTCAACCACATCTCCGATGTTCAGCGTTTTTACTGTCTCATAAACATCGGTGCCGGGGCCGTACAGGTAGCTCTCCACAGTGAAGGAATACACAGCATCGCCGACTGCCGCATCAAAGTACAGGTCGTTGCCCTCGGAACCGGAACCGTCCCAGTTGTACAGGAATGCAGCATCGTTGTCGTCCTTGTCCTTCTTGGCAACGATAGTCATATCCTTGAAGGAAACAAACTCGTTCTGATGAGCGATCAGCTCTTCGGTTCCGAGAAGCGCGGTCACATCGGTTGCCTGTGCAATGAAGTTACCCTCAAGGATCTCGAAGGTAGCGTCTATGATCTCTACCTCGCCTTCCCATGCGGACTTGAATCCGTTGACACGGATCTTGGTGCCGGGAAGCAACTTCTCATAGTCCTCTTCGGAACATACCATGTTGTACATAAAGATTGCGCCTTCTTCGCTCTGTCCGTAAACAGTAGCCTTGTTGTCCCACCAGGACTGCTTTGCCTGCACATAGGTCTCAACAGTCACCTCGGTGTCAAGCTCAGCTGCCTCATACTCGGCAAAGCTCATAACGCCTGTGGTCTCTGTAGTCTCCTCTGTCTCCTCGCTGCCTGCTTCCGTTTCGGAAGATACAACAGCCTCTACGGATTCGGAGGACTCGGAAGATACTGCCTCGGAAGAAACAGAAGAGCTTTCCTCTGAAACAGGTGTCTCCGTATTGCCGCATCCGACAAAGGCCAGAGCAAGCATCAGAGACAATAAACCGGGAAGTATTTTTTTCATAATCATTCTCCTTTTATATCAATATTATCCGCACAAACCACTCTCCTCTAAGCAGTCCGGGCGTCTGCTGAAGACAATTCTTCAACAAAAGAGTATTATACTGACTTTTTGGGATAAATCAATAAGGAAAATGCTTTTTTGTTAATTATGACGCTTCCTGCGGCGTATCCAACCATAAATTAAGTAAAAAAGTATACACCCCCAGGTGAGTCCGAGCGCGGAAAGGAGGGCAACCGCCATCCCCGGCAATTCTCCCAGCTCCGCCTTCCTGTCAGCCGCACCCGCACCGTCCGGATTGAGATGATACAGGGCAACGGTCTCCGTATACAGCTTTTCGATATAAGCATCATCCACCGTCTGCTTTCTGCGGGCGGATTTGTTGACAGCCTCGATCAGTTGCCCCGCCGCATCGCGCAGGGAGGCTGACCCGTTGAACACGGGGGTGACGAAGGTATCATCCACATGGTCCAGCAGAAGCTTTGAGGCCGCAAGCTTTACGGAGTAGGGTTCACTGCCGTCAGGCGCCGTTCCGTTCATATAGTCCCGGTATACCTCCGACTGCTGTGCCTTGAGGGTAACCGGCACATAGCCCTCCGTCCCGGCATACGCAATCTGCACTTCGTTTGTGAGAAGGTATTGGGCGAACAGCCAGGAGGCCAGCACCTCCTGCGGATCCTCCTTGCGGAAGATGCAGACGGAGGGGCCCTGCGAGATCATCTTCGGGTTCCCGGCATCGAACTGCGGCACGGGATACACGCAGGTCTCAAAGGGTACGATCTTATCCGCGCTGATGTCGAGAAGCGGTGCCTCCGAGCCCATCCAGGTGGAGCCCGCCGTGGAGTCCACCGCGAAGATGCACTGCCCCGCATTCAGGAAATTCGCCGGATATCCGGAGGATTTGAAGGTGGAAAACGCCCCCGTCTTCACATGGCCGGCAATCGTGAACAGAATTTCCTTCGTGGTATCGTGAAACAGATCGATCCTGCCATCCCCGGTCGCATATCCCGCGTTCTTCTGCTTCAGCATCTGAATCATCATATTGTCGGTCGACTTATAGAGAAAGGGAATCATGACATTCTGACCGTTTACCGCAAAGGTGCCGTCCGGATTCTTCTGCATCGCCGCCTCTGATACCTCCCACACAAAGTCCCAGGTCAGGACCTCCGGGAGGGTAAAACCGAGTGCTTCCACGAAATCTTTGTTGACATAGCAGGCCTCCGTCGAACGCATATAGGGAATGGCGTAGTAGGTCCCGCCGATGCGGCATTCCTCCAGAAACTGCGTTACGATCTCCTCCTTCGATGGAGATTCAAATCTGACCTCGCTCCCGCCCAGTCCGTATTTGCGGTCTGTGAACAGATCATCCAGGGGCACCACGGTATTTTGACCGGTCAGATAGGTCGCAATGTGATCCGGATAGGTGATGCAGACATTCGGCGTGGTCCGGGTCGCAATATTCGTGATGACATCATTGTATATTTTGCCGTAATCCGTATAGAGCCGCAGATTGACCGCGATATTCGGGTACAGCGCCTGAAACTCCCGGATGGTCTGCTCATAGATCAATGTCTGGTTCTTGTTGGTATCGTTCTTCGCCCAGAAGGTGATCTCATAGCTGCGCGAGGTATCAAACTCTGCGGGAGTCTGATACTCGTCAGTCTCCTTCGAGCCATGGCAGGCTGTCAGCAGCGTGAGGCAGAGCGCGGCAAGCAAAATAAGGCAGCCTCTTTTTGTATGTCTCATCCCTTGATTCCTCCCCTCGATACGCCTTCCATGATCTTCTTTCGGAAGATCAGAAAGAGCACGATAAGCGGCACGGAGACCGCTACCACCGCCGCCATCATCGCAGGAACATTCTCACGCCCGAAGCCATTCTCACGGATCTCCTGGATACCGTTGGACACCAGGAAATACGCGGGATCGTCCGTGATCAGTCTCGGCCACACATAGGCGTTCCAGCACTCGATGACCTTCAAAATCACGATTGTGACAATCGTAGGGCGGCTGATCGGAATCATTACCTTGAACAGGTACTTCAGGTCGGAGGTACCATCCACCTTCGCCGCACGGTACAGTTCATCCGGTACCTGCTCGAAGTTTTCCTTCAGCAGATAAATATAGAACACGGAGGTAACCGAGGGCAGGATGAGACCCGTGAAGGTGTTGCGAAGTCCCAGATTCGTGATGGTGACAAAGTTGGTGATGACCACCAATTCGTTCGGAATCATCATCAGCGAGAGAAACAGCGCAAAGGTGATGTTCTTCCCGACAAACTCCAGTCTGGCAAACGCATAGGCTGCAAGCACGATGACGGCCATCATAACCGCCGTCGTCGCAACGGTGAAGATCAGGGTGTTGAGAAAATATTTGGCGAGCGGCACCGATGTGAAGGCGTCCGCATAGTTTTGAAGGGTCGGCTGCTTTGTAAAAAAAGCAGGGATCCTCTCCGCATTGTAGGAGCCGTAGCTCTTGACCGAGGTCAGCACCATCCAATAGAAGGGGAACAGCACGATGAGTGCCCAGACCGTTAAAAAGAAATAGGTCAGGCCCCCTACGACACCGTTTCGGACGGCAGCTGACTTTTCCTGTCGTTGTAATTCATTCTGTGTAAGCATGTTTCGCCTCATCAATAGTGTACATTTTTCTGACTGATCAAGAGATTGATCACCGTGATGGTAAAGACCACCGCAAACAATATCAGCGCTGCTGCCGAAGCGTAGGACGGATAGCCGCCGCTGTTTCCGTAGAGCATATCGTAGACATAGCCGACGATCGTGTTCATCCCCGCGGCGTTTAAGTCCGTGCCGAAGATGGCGACCTCATCACTGTACGCCTTGAAAGCACCGATGAAGCCTGTGATGACAAGGTAGAAGATCATCGGGGAAATCATGGGCAGGGTAATCCGGAAAAAGACTCTCAGTCTCGGCGTCCCGTCGATTTTGGCCGCCTTGTAATAATCCTGTCTGACCGAGGCGAGCGCTCCCGTCAGGATCAGTATTTTAAAGGGCATTACCACCCAGATAGTGTAAAAACACATCACGAACATTTTCGCCCAATAAGGCCCGTCGATAAAGTCCACGGCACTGCCGCCGAACAGCCGGATCACCAGATTGACCAGACCGTCCGTGTACGGCGTCTTGCGAAACAGAATCATAAACACCAGACCGACTGCCAGCGTATTGGTGACATAGGGCAGAAAGTAGATCGTCTGGAACAGGTTGCGAAGCGGCTTGATGCTGCTAAGAAGTGCTGAGATCAACAGCGCGATGAGGGTCGAAAGCGGCACCGTAATCAGTACGATGAGGAAGGTGTTCTTGACCGCCTGTAAAAAATACGGGTCATGCAGCACATAGGAGTAATTGTACCATCCCACCCCGAAAAAGGTCTGTGATGCAAAATTATATCCTTCCTCGAAAGAATAAATCAGTACATCCGCGAGGGGATATACCATAAATACACCTAAGAAAAGAAGTGCCGGCAGAAGATACAGCCAGCCCTTCTGATTTCTGTTGTCCATTCTGTTCTCCTCCCCGCTATTCTTCAAAAGGAATTGCTTCCTCGGTCTCCCGGGAGAAGATCTTCACTTTATTGGGTTTCAAGGCAAAACGGACCCGGTCGGCACCGGCAGGCACCACCGTTTCCGCGGTCATGACGGAGCGGATCTCTGTGTTTAGGGACAACGGATGCGAAGACACGATCGTGGTGTCCCGTCCCGTCACTTCCACGCCCTTTAAGCTGCAGGTAAGCGCCCCGTCCGCGGCAGGCACGAAGCCCTCCGGGCGGATGCCCACATACACTTCACCGTCCTTTGCGCCCTTAACGGCAAGCACCGCCTCCTCGCCGATATAGAGTGTTTCGTCCTTCACCTGTCCCTCAAACACATTGATGGGAGGGGTTCCCAGAAACTTTGCGACGAAGAGATTTACCGGGTGGTCGTACACTTCCTGCGGCTTTCCGATCTGATGCACGACTCCTGCCTTCATGACAACGATGAAGTCGCAGATACTCATTGCCTCTTCCTGATCGTGTGTGACGAAGATCGTGGTAACCTTCGTCTCTCTCTGGATACGGCGAATCTCCTCTCTGGTCCGCAGACGGAGTCTCGCATCCAGATTCGAGAGCGGTTCATCCAAAAGCAGGACTCTCGGCTCCTTGACCAGCGCCCGCGCGATCGCCACGCGCTGCTGCTGTCCGCCGGACAGCTCACCCGGCTTTCGGTCCATCAGTTCCTCGATCTGTACCAGCTTCGCGGCGTTCATGGCGCGTTCCTGCATCTGCTCCTTGCTCAGCTTCTCCCTGCCCCTTAGATTCTCCAGGGGAAACAGAATATTCTGTCTGACCGTCAGATGAGGATACAGGGCGTAGTTCTGAAACACCAGTCCGACGCCTCTGTGCTCGGGCGGAAGGTCGGTCACATCATCCTCCCCGAAAAAGATCCGCCCGGCGGTAGGTTTCTCCAGCCCGCTGATCAGGTTCAGGGTCGTGCTTTTCCCGCAGCCGGAAGGGCCGAGCAGGCCGATCAGCTTCCCGTCCGGAATCTCAAATGTGAAGTCATTGACCGCAATCACTTCTTCTTTCTTTTTCCTGTGATATCCGACAAACACCTTCGTCAGATTCTGCAACACTACTTTCATGTGTTAACCTGCCTGTCTTTCGTAATGATTCTTTTGGCGGATTGCAGCTCCGCGTGTTTTTCTAGTGCGAGAACACCTGCACCCACTCCTCATAGACGCGGTAGCAGACATCATATCTGCCCTCTCCGGTCAGGAAGGTGAGTTCTTCGCGAAGCTTCACATCGTGGTCCATGATCTCCACCAGGGCCGGATTATAACGGACGCCGCTTCCCTGCTTCAGTTCCGCAAACACCTGCTCAAAGTTTTTGCCGCGGGTGTAATTGCGCCCGCGGATATCCGTGGCTGCGTCCAGGCAGTCGCAGATGGTGATGATGTCAATATAGATGCGCTTCGGCGAGGAGACATTGGAAAAGCTCTCCGGGTATCCGCCCTGCCCGTTGTAAAACTTATGATGTCCCAGAATAATATCCTGCAGAGCCTCTAAGAACGGGACGCCCCGTGCCATCTCATTGCCGTACTCGGGATGATATTGGATGACGCGGAATTCCTGATTCGTGATCTTGCGGGTCTGCGTATCGATGATCTCCATGATTCTGGACTTGCCCAGGTCGTGGAACATGGCACAGTCGGACACAAACTGCAGAAGCCTGCCGCTGTGGCTGATGACTGCTTCGACATCCTTCAGCTCCTCATTCACCAGAAGCTGCGGCTGGTTGCGCATGACGCTCCGAAGCAGTGAGGTCGCAAGCTCCTTGACCATGACGGAGTGAATATAGGTCGGCAGATGTCTCTTTACCATCATCTGCATGGCCAGTTCCTTCTGCTGCTGCTTTCCCTTATAGTAGGAGAGCAGCTTCATGCAGATGGGCACAAACTCCGCATCCACATACTGCGCCACTATGAGTTTTCTGGCATTGGCCCACTGACTCACCAAAGCCTCGAGTACCCTGCCGGTCTGCTCCGTGTAATCCTCGAGCCGGATATGGTGCTTCTCCTCCCAGCCCAGCAGCAGATTAGGAATGTTGACATAGAAATAGACATCCTCCCTCGCCTCTTCCATGGTTTTCTCGTCCCTGCAGGCCTCAAGGCAGGCTTTGTGTTTTTCAAAATAGGTAAATACTTTCTCCGTTGCTTCCTCCCAGCCGATTCGTCCGTCCAGAATATCCAGATAGACTCCGGAAAAGTATACTTCCATCCGGACCTCGTAAGGATCCGTATGCTCCGCCATCTCCTTCCGGAGGAAATACTCCGATGTCTGTCTGTAATAGGAGAGTTCTTCCTCCGTGAGGTTTTCCACATGATTCGGCTCAAAACTGATCCAGTTCCACTGAATCTCCTCCACAACGGACTGAAAATCTTCATCCTGTCCGTCCAGCTCCTGCACTTCTTTGCTGTTCCAGAACTGAAGCATCTCCCGGATGTACTCAAACGCCCGATGGTAGCTGCAGTACTTCTGCTCCATCGCTATGACGACAATGTTATAATACATACTGAAGATCTTCCTTCTGGCTCTCTTTTCGACGAACTCGGAATAGTGGCTCTTCAGCGCAATCACCTTTTCCCCATACTCCATGAGCGCCCCGTGTTCCTCATTCGGCTGCATTCTGATCCATCGCTCGGAGGTCTCGTAGTATGCGGCATAGAAAAGATTCAAAAGCTTCTCATAGTCCTTCTTTTCTTCATAAAATGCAAGCAATGGTTTGATGAACCCCATGAGCACGGGATACTCGTCGATCTCGTTATAATACAGCGTAAACAATCCGTCATAGAGAGCCCGGGCCAGTTCGTCATTCAGGCAGACTGCTCCCTCAGCCACCGGTTTCAGATACCTCGTCAGAATGGTTTCATTCTCTGCAAACATCCTGCGCTGCTCTTCGGACTGATGTTCCAGATTCCGAATCCACTGCTCCCGGTTTTCGGACATTTGAAGCTCCTGCTCCAGCTGCTTCTTAGTCTCCGCATTTCTCTTATATGTTTCTACAAAAAACCTGATGTCTTCGGGGGTAATGCTGCATGTATCTCCCATAAGTTCTTACTCCTTGCCAATTGCTTCCTGTCATCACCGCCGTCTTCTCCGTCTGCACCGCAGGCGGGAGCGAAAGAGGGCGCGTCATCGAATCACACATTTTCCGCGGCCGGTGTTCTTCGCCTCATACAGAGCCGTATCCGCCTCCTTGTACAGGGCGTTAAAGGTCATTGATGAGCCCTCCGCAAACGCTGCTCCCATGGAAACGGACAATTTCTCATCCTGCTCCCTGACATTCGTGGTCAGTCTCTTCCAGATATCGTGGATGGCCTGTTCCATCTTCTGTTTCGGCGTATTCTTTTCAAAGCAGAGAATGGCGCTGAACTCATCGCCGCCCATACGGCTGCAGAAGCCGTACGGCTCAGTGCTCTTTCTGACTTCACCGGCAAAGATGATCAGGAGCTCATCTCCCTTCTTGTGTCCTCTGGTATCATTGTACTGTTTGAAATAGTCGAGATCCAGCATGATCATCGCGATCACAGACTGTTCATCCATGAGCTTAAGCTGCACATCGTTCTGATAAGCGATCCGGTTCAAAAGTCCGGTCAGCGGGTCTCTTCTGACGCTGTCTTCCCAGCGCTTCAGGCTTCGGCGGGCGCTTTCTCTCTCTCGGTCAATGATCGTGCGGACTGCTGTCGAGCTGGAGATATCGGTGGCAGTGATTCGCACTCTCGGCTCTCTGGTGACTGAATCGAAGTATTCCCGTCCGTGGCAGAATACATACCTGCTGCCGCCGTCTTTTCTCCGGATCCTGTGCTCCAGGAAAGCCTCATGTCTGGCCGCGAGCTGTCTCTTTACCATCTTGCGGTATTCTGTCAGGTCCTCCGTGAATATGAGGTCCATCTGCGTCAGATGATACTCCTTTACATCCTGTTCGGAATAACCTGTCATCTGTTCAAACAGTTCATCGACGGAAAGGATCTCATTGTTGCCATTCAGAATATACTGCGTATACTTCACCGCAAACAGTTCACGGTCCGTGGCTTCTGCATCATCGTTCTCTTCCAGTCCCATGGGCTTCACCGTCTCCTCGGGCTGTTTTTCGCCGTTCTCCTTCTCATCCGTCTCCTCAAACAATTCATTTTCACGCAGAAGCTCAATGAACTCGGATACAATGAAAGGGTCAAACTGTGTGCCGGCGCAGCGCATCAGTTCTTTGCAGGCCTGCCCGCGGGACAACGCCTGTCTGTAGGGGCGATCGTTCGTCATCGCATCGTAGGTATCCACAACGGCAATGATGCGGCTCAAAAGAGGAATCGCCTCTCGCTCCAGTCCGTCCGGATATCCCTTGCCGTTCCAGCACTCATGATGGTGCAGGATCAGTTCCGCGATATCCTCCAGCTCCACGGAGGCCTTCGCGATGCGATATCCCTTGTCCGCGTGAGACTTCATCATCACCCATTCTTCCTCGGTCAGCTTGCCGGGCTTATTGAGGATCTCCAGCGGGATGCCCAGCTTACCGATATCGTGCAGCAGACACAGAAGCTTTAGATTGCTCAGCTCCAGGTCGCTTAAGCCCAGACGCAGTCCCAGCTTCTCACCCATAATCTGGGTCCTCTTTACATGCTCCCTCGTACAGCTGTCACTCTCCTGCAGTGTCTGCGCCAGGGAATCCAGAAGAGAAGAATGCGCGGAGCTGACATCCATCAGTTTCTTCGCCTTCATGCTCTTCACCGCAGCTGCAACGGCGATCAGAAGGTCAGGATTGTTTGCAGAAGCGATCCCGATGGCGCTCTGCATCTCGATAGGGTTCCCGAACCCTTCCGCCTGCTTCATCTGCTCGTGAATCTTCTGCACGAAACCGCGCATGCTGTTTAGATCCGTCCTATAGCTGATAAAGAGAAGGTTGGCATCACTCAGGCGCACATAGCTGCTGCCCTCGGGGGTGTTTGCCTTAATCGTCTGCGCCAGAAGGCGAATCGCAAGGTCGCCCTTTTCTCTGCCGTAAATCTGATTGATCTGTGCCAGATGATTGATATCAAAGGTTGCCACGCCGACCGGATACAGCTTCTGATCGACTGCGCCGGCAATGTTCTGCCGAAATACATGCTCTGTCGCAAAACCGGTCAGCAGGTCATATTCCAGGGAATAATCCGCAAACAGGAACAGGCGTCCGATGATCGTACCGTGTTCGTCGAGAAGTACGGAGTAATCACACCGGAAGAACTGTTCTTTTCCGCCCACCTGCGTACTGTACTGGAAGGAACTGTTCCTGTCATAGTTCGAAATGAAGGCATCAAGCTTCCATCTCTCCGCAAAGGTCTCCAGGAGGTATGGTTTTTTCCGGTCTACTCCCTCCAGCAGAAAATTTGCGGCTCTGTTATTCATCACAAGCGCGTTTTCGAAGTCAAACAACACCATCGGGTTACTCAGCTCATTGATCACCATAGTCCGCGCTTCGTTTAACATACCGCGCTCCGCGTAGGAATTGTTATACCACAGTATAATGGTACTCATGATGGTATACAGGAACAGGGAAACATCAAAAATATGCATGTCCGGCACATAGAGGAACACGGCGTTGAGCAATACGACCACCACAATGCCTGCCACCAGCACCCGGTACCTGCTTCTGTATACCCTCGGGCTCGTCAGGCTCCTGTAGACCAGGGTTGCCAGAATGAGCAAAACCAGACAATAGCTCAGGAAAAGGTGCGCACTGTAAAGCGGCATCGGATGATACTCCCAGTGTGCGGCATACTGCGGCATATACTCGTAGTGCATCACAAATTCTTTGCCGTTGAACAATGCGGGGATCACTGCATTCAGCAAAAGCAGAAGCGCATCCAGATGTACCCACACCGCGAAAAAGCTGATGACAAACTTCTCCCGCCTGCTGGTTGCCATGTTGTACAGGCACAGCTTCCTGACATAGATACTCATATAGAGCAATACGATAGTCACGCCTGCAAAATAGACGGAACTGAAGAATGAATTCGCGAAATAGTTCTTGCTCAACGCGCTGAACAGATACGCCAGGGTCAGTCCGATCGTAACTGCATACAGCCTGGTCAGGAGTCCGTATAATTTCTTCTTCTCCCGCAAAGTCCTGTAAATCAGACCGATATCCCAGATGATCGTCATAATACAAATGATTGAAAATTGAATCAGGCTCATTTTCACCCTCCAATGTTTCACAAACGATAGTCTATCTGACTGTTTTTTCTATTATAGCGCATTTCTTTGCAAATTACCAAAAAAATTTATCCTTTTCGACATATCAGGGCCGAGCGCGGTCGCACATGCGACATATTTTAAGTTCGCACGAGTGCGCATCCTCGCGGAGCGTTTGTTAAGGTATGGGAACGAAGTTTCTCATACCATAAAAAGGGCGGGAACCCGCTCACGCAGGATTCTCCGCCCCTAAAACATTCCTGAGACAATTGTAATCGTCTTACAGGCTTCCTCTCTCGATGCCGTACCCCGCGCACAGGCGTGTGAACTCATCGGACACAATGAATGCGCCCAGCATATCCCTGCGGGTCATCCGGCTGCTCATAAGCTGTTCCACCCAGCCGCTCCTTCCGTCAGCGTCTGCTTCTCTGCCGAGGATGGTGCGGTACAGCAGGTCTACATACGCTTCATCGGACACATTTTTATCGGTAAACTCCGCACTGAAAAAGAAGGCTTCTGCAATCTGCGCACCGTTCATCTGCATGTTTTTCAGCTGTCCTACCCAGCCCCAGAGGCCCTTCTGGTCTGCCGGTCTGCCCAGACAGATGGTGTAGAAACGGCTGACAAAGCGTTCGATGTCTCCCGATGCCGCAAAATCCCCCCGCACGATTCCGTACGCGGAGCAGATTCCGGTGAACTCAGAGGATTCCACAAACGCCTTGGTCACCTCGCTTCGGGTGGAATAGTCGTTCGTAAGCTCTTTCAGCCAGCCCGCAAGACCCGCCGCATCGGCTTCGCGTCCCATCATGGCGCGGTAGAGGACCTTGACGAATGCTTCGTCCGACAGGTTCTTACTTAACATTTCATCGCTGAACACAAAAGCCTCCGCAAGCTGTGCGCCGTTCATCCGGCCGCTCTCGAGCTGCTCTGCCCAGCCGGCAAGACCTGCCGCATCCGGCTCTCTGGAGAGGCACTGTCGGTACATGCGGGTCACGAAATCCGCCGTCTGTGTTTTCTTCCGGTAGATTCCCCGTCCGGTCACATCACTGTACGGTTCGGTTTGAAGCAGATAGGCCAGCCCCTGTCTGCCGCCGTTTAGTCCGTACAGAAATCCCTTCGACGCCTCTTCCGCCGTCAGGGTGTATACCTTTGTCGAGCTACCGTCCGGTTCGATCCGGTAGATATCCTTCGGCGTCGTGTAGTAGAAGCTGCCCTGAAATGCGGAGACGGAAGAATGATCGCCCCAGGAGGGATCTGTGCCGTTCCATGCGGGCCATGTTTCCGTGACACGGCTGTAATCCGTGGTTTCTCCGGTCACATAATCGTATACGCGGACCCCCTGATACTTCCAGAGTCCGGCCTTGGTTCCGATCAACGGAATCGCTGCTTTACAATTTTTCCAGAAGAACTCATTGTACCGCGAAGAGGAGGCGAGCCCGTAATACACATTGATGCCTCTGTCATTCGACATCCAGTCCGTTGATTCATGTTCCTTTGCCACCATCCTGTCGCGGTCCGTCAGAAAATTGGAATGGGCGCAATAGGTCTCACCATAAGACGGGTCATCCCAGGTTGCATCCACATAGAAATACTCTCCGTCCAGTTCCACGAGATTCCACGCATGGCAGAGCGCTTCACTGGTGATAAAATCGCAATAGACTCCGATCTGACTCATCAGGTAGCGGAAAGCAAGCGCATATCCCTGGCAGACACTGTGACCCTCCACCAAAGCATCATAGGCGTTATATCCTGTGGCATACTCGTTGTGTACCACCAGATAGTCATGCAGATACAGAATCTTTCCCAATGTGGGCCAGGAATCATCCACTTCCGACATGATTTCGGCTACCTTTTGCCGGAAGCGTTCCTCCTCCGCCTGTGTATATGCAGGGTCATACTCCGCCGCAATGACAGTCACCAGATCGTTCGATGTCCAGCAGCTGAACTTTCCGCCTACATAAAACAATTCCGGATGCTGATTCACAACCCTGTAATACAGGGTACCGATCGCGCTCCGGGGGATTCCGTACGCGGAGATATCAATGCGTTCCCGCCGGTTTTTCAAACCTTCCAAAATCACAGTCTCAACCGTTGTATCTCCTGCCGCATTCCAGTGCGGCGCCGTGGCTGTGTACCTTCCGTCCTCTGTTTCCTGGGGTCCGCTCTCATACGCCCGCAGACCTCCGACCTGTAAAATATATTCCGACAGATCAATGGTCTCACAGATACTGCCGGCGTCGGCAGCGTCAGCATGGATGGCCGCGCAAAACAGCAGCAGCAAAACCGCCGCTGTATTCACCGTACAGGCAAAAGCTCTCTTCAGTATTCTCTTCATCTTGTTTCTCCGTCATACACCTTTTTTAAGCCCGACACCGTCGGGCAGGCAGTCAGTCTGCTTCTGTCTCCGGCCGCAGCTTACGCCCAGGGATCCGCCGCTTTGGGTGTTCTGATGTCAACCAGAAGGTACTGCTCCCAGAGGAACCATTTGCCATCGCCGCGCATGCGCAAAACGACCGAGCGCGGTCCGTCAGCACCGCCGCAGTCAACAAACAGCTTTTTATAGCCCTCATTCGCATCGGAGTAAGCGTTGGTATAGAAGGTTACCTGAAAAGGCTCCTTCGGCGTATAGTTATTGTCAGGAACCGCCCCCTCAAAGTAGGAGAAGGGAATATAGGTCTTGCCGCCTCTGAATCTGTCGTTCAAAAAAGAAATCTCCTGATTAGAAAGAGGTCTGGGACCCCTCAGCCAGTTCAGCATCTCGGTACCGATCTGTTTGTCGGCAGCATATGCGCACAGAGCGCAAAGCGTAAGCGCCGCCGTCTGAAACGGGTCTGATAACTCCGCCTCGGTCATAGCCTGCATTTCCGCCAGGCTCTCAGGCAGCGCCTGAAAGGTAAAAGTCTTGCGTCCTTCGCCTGCCGCACCGGCAGCCTTGTCTGTTTCGGGCATGGTCTGGTTCTTTAATTTGTCAAAAATGCTCATCGTAATCCCCCTTATTTACAGTTCCCTCTTTTCGGAATTGCACCCCGCACCTAAGGCCTGTGTGTCCGGTTGCAGACACGCAAGTCACGGAATGTGTCCCTGCGCCTAATCCCTGTATGTCCGTTGCAGACACGCAAGTCACGGAATGTGTCCCTGCGCCAATGGCCTGTATGTCCGTTGCAGACACGCTCTCGCTTGGAGTTCGTCGTAGCGGTACATAAGGGCTCAAAGTACGAGCCCTAAGTACCGACGACTCACTACAGTCCGCAACGGACATACAGGTCTTGACGGGGACACATTCCTACATGCCGATATTGTCTGCAACGGTCACGCAGGTCTTGGCGGGGCGCAATTCCGATAAGGAATCTACAGTTTATACTCTCATGATAAACTATCTTTTTTTATTTGTCAGTATGTTTCTTTGAAAATCATATGGAAATGTAAAGATAGAAAGGGGCAGAGAACCTACAACGCAGTGTTCTCTGCCCCCCCCAAAGTGCTAATCTTTGATGTCAGATCGTTTTTTCTCTATGTCATTGCCCTATAAATCTCTCTACAGGCTTCCTCTCACGATTCCGTACCCCTCACAGAGTCCTGTAAATTCGTTGGATTCGATAAACTGTGCCAGGATCTGTCTGCGGTCCAGAACAGCGTTATTTAGCTGCTCGACCCAGCGTATTGGAGGCTGCGACATCGTCTGCCGAGACATCTGCATAAGAGTAGCTGCTCAATGCGAAATGGTTGATTGCATAACTCGTGATCGGGTCAAACGGGAAGATCATCCGTTATCGCCTGCCAAGCACGGCGAGCACGGCCGATAAGAACATCCTGTGTTTTTCCACTGCAGGCTTAGCATGACGGTACCTCCCGCTCTCTTAGGAAGCTGTAGTCCGGTATCTGCAGAAACTCCCCCGCCATGGCAAAAAACCGTTCTTCGATATAGGGCCAGACGGCAGGCTCTCCGGCGGCCTCCTCCTGAAAACGTTTCGCATGCCCAACGAGGTCCGGGGTCAGATCAATGCCTGTTGTCAGGATGTGGATGTTGTTATTGAGAAACCACGGGGCGTAGTCATAGAGACCGCTGTCGAAGATGTCACGCACGACGCCCGGCATGTCGAAGGGAATGTTCAATAGCTCCGGCTCCCAGACGATCTTTCCCTCCCGCCTGGCAGAGGTCAGAATCGCGCACTGGGCCAGCCCGGGCGCGCCGATGGAAATGCCGAGTGACCCGGGATTGATGTAGGTTTTTCCGTGGCAGTGCATCACGCCCTGATAGTGGGTGTGAGCCGCAATCAGGTAATCCGTGCCTATGGTGTCCAGGACCGCCCTCGTATTGTCCGCCTGAAGCTGCAGAAGCTCCTTTGTCCTGGTCGGCGAGCCGTGGCAGCAGGTGATCGCGGGATAGCCCGGTTTCTCGTAGACGAAGGTAATCGGCAGGCTTTCAAAGAAGGAAATGTCTTCGTCCGTCAGCCTCTCGTAGGTAAACAGGAGATTGCCGCTCGCCGAATTTTTCAGCCACACGGGCCCCTCTTCCAGACCGTTTCGCACTCTTCGCTGGGCAATCATGTAGTCCTCGCGGTTGCCCCGGAGGACATGGCAGGGATAGGCTGCCATCAGTGCGCGCAGAAGCTGCATGGTCTCCTTCGTCCGCACGGTATCCGAAACGAAATCCCCCAGCAGAAGGAACTCTTCGCAGCCTTCCTTCCGCATGTAGTCTATGCAGTTTTGTAACGCCGGCGCGTTGCTGTGTACATCCGCAAGAACTCCCAGTTTCACTTTGTCCTCCGTTTTTCGGATATTGCAAAATAAGGACGAGAATTCCCCGTCCTTATTCTGATTTAAGCTTCGTTATTTTGTTTCGTCATTGAGTCCGTTCGCTTTGCGAAGGGATGCGATACGCTTCTGCACCTCGGGCAGCTTCGTAATCAGAATGCCGGCCATCATGGTTCTGGGAAGAACCACATTTGCACCCATGGGATTGATCACCAGGCCTTCTGCCGTGCATTCCTTCCCGTTGCCGTCCGTGAGGAAGATCATGTTGGCGTAATCCTCAATCGTAAGCGCGAAGTAGGGGGCAGGCTTGTTGACCTCGATCCACTTGTCAAACTCTCCCTGGTCGGTAAAGCCCATGAAGAATTCCTTGCCGTCGACCGTTTTCAGCAAAGGAAAGTGAAACTGTGTGTCGGGATCTACCATCCATCTGCCGTCGGGCGTCTGCACGGGAGCAGGCACCAGCGTTACGGGCGCGATGTAGGATCCTTTTACCAGTTCATTCACAAACAGATTGCGGTGTTCCTCGGAAGGATCCTCTTTCAAAAGCTCGATTAACCCGTTCAGCATGGGATTGGAAACAGGCTTGTTGAATTCCATAACAATTCCCTTTCTATACTCTGTTGTAGTTGATGAGGCAGCCCTTTAAGATGATCTGTCTCTCTTCATCCGTCAGTTCTCCGAGTTTTAACGTAAACTCCTTCAAAGCGCCGTCCTTCACTGCGTAGGCTGCGATGGTATCGCTCTTTTCTTCCACTGCCTTTCTGATGCCGGGAATGTAAAGATAATCGAGGTTTTGGAAGGGAAGCCCGCCCTCTTCGATCAGGAAGGGAAGCATACCCCAGTTGATCAGGTTGGAGCGATAGCGCTTGGTTGCATATTCATTGGCAATATTGGCCCATCCGCCGAGCACCTTCTGGCAGGATGCCGCCTGCTCTCTTGCAGAACCGTCGCCGGGCTTTACCGCGAAGATCGTGGAGCCGAAGCCGAGGGAGCGGGGCAGGATTGCCTCCTGTGCGCTCTCGCTGCCAAAGGCAGTCTCAAGGATGCCCGGGAACTCAGGAAAGCTTGCGGTAATCGCATCAAAGACCGTCTTCAGTTCCAGATCGGGGCAGCTCTCGCCGGGACATTTTCCGCTCATCAGGGCAGTCTGGGCGGTCTGAATCGCTTTTGCACGGCCAACATACTCGGGATCCTTACGGCTTAAGGTAAACTCAGCCAGGCCCAGAGGATTGGAGCGGTAGGAAGAGGTCTCGCCGGAAGGAATCAGCTCGTCGGTCGTGGTAACAGGATCGTGGATCTCGCTGACCACGCGAAGGACAAGGTTCTGCGGCAGAGCGCCCATTGCAGGCCAGTCCTTGATGTTGGGACCGAACTGAATCTCTGTCTCGGGAGCTGCGACGCCGTGGGAATCGAATACACGGTTCGCATAAATCTTGCTGTCAAAGTGATATTTGTATTTGCCCATCTCGCCGTCGAAGTCGGTCGCAGGCGTCAGCACGCCCTTGTTGGCCGCGGTTGCTGCGATGGAGCGGGCGTCCATCAGGGCAACAGAGGAAATCTGTCCGTTCTGAAGCTTGCTGCCCTCACGGTTGGGGAAGTTTCTGGTAGAGTGACGGATACTGAAGGCATTGTTCGCGGGGGTATCGCCTGCGCCGAAGCAGGGACCGCAGAATGCAGTCTTCATCACGGCGCCGGTCTCAAGGATGGTTGCCGCGCAGCCATTTCTGATCAGTTCCATGTAAACGGGCATGGAAGCGGGATATACGCTTAAGGTAAATCCGTCAGCACCGATGCAGCTTCCCTTCAGGATGTCTGCAGCGGCACAGATATTTTCAAATCCGCCGCCGGCACAGCCTGCGATGATACCCTGGTCAACCATGAACTTTCCGTTCTTGACCTTGTCCTTCAGGTGGAAGTCCACAGCGCCGTCAAGGCTTACCAGCGCACGCTTCTCGGTCTCATCGAGGATGTCCATCAGGTTCGCATTGAGTTCTTCGATGGTGTAGGTATTGCTGGGATGGAAGGGCATTGCGATCATAGGGCGGATGGCGGAGAGGTCGACGGTGATCATGCCGTCATAGTAAGCAACCTCGCCAGGATTCAACTCCTTGTAGCTCTCCTTGCGGCCGTGAATCTCATAGAACTCTTCAATCTCTCTGTCGGTCTTCCAGATGGAGGACAGGCAGGTGGTCTCGGTGGTCATCACATCGATGCCGATACGGAAATCAGCGGAAAGGGATGCCACGCCGGGTCCTACGAACTCCATTACTTTATTCTTCACATAACCGTTCTTGAAGACTGCGCCGATGATGGCAAGCGCCACGTCCTGGGGACCTACGCCCTTTATGGGAGCACCGGTCAAGTATACGCCGACAACGCCGGGCATATTGATATCATAAGTCTGGTTCAGCAGCTGTTTGACGAGCTCGGGACCGCCCTCACCCATTGCCATGGTACCGAGTGCACCGTAACGGGTATGGGAATCGGAGCCCAGAATCATCTTGCCGCCCTCAGCGAGCATCTCTCTCGCATACTGGTGGATGACTGCCTGGTGAGGGGGTACATACACGCCGCCGTACTTTTTCGCACAGGTCAGTCCAAACATATGGTCATCTTCATTGATGGTGCCGCCCACCGCGCACAGAGAGTTGTGGCAGTTGGTCAGAACATAAGGCATGGGGAACTTCTGCAGTCCCGAAGCCCTCGCGGTCTGAATGATACCTACGAAGGTGATATCATGGCTGGTCAGCTTGTCAAATCTGACTTTCAGCTTGCTCATGTTTCCGGAAGTATTGTGGCTTGCCAGAATGCCGTAAGCGATCGTATTCCGGGATGCTTCCTCCTTCGAAATACGCTTTCCTGTCTTCGCCAGAATGGCAGCCTGCGCGTCAGGCGCATCTTGAATCATTTCAGTGCCGTTTACAAGATAGGCACCGCCCTGCATCAATTCTATCATAGAAATCCTCCTCTAATCTTTCGGATTATTAACAAGCATTCATTATACTGGAAAATGTGTGGGTTTGCAAGGACTGTTTCGCTGGGCGGGGAACCGGGGAGCCGCTCTTTGCAAGCCGAAGCCACAGCAGGCATTTCTCCCTTTCCGCAAAAAACGTATCCTTCTTCGAACCTGCCGGCTGATCACTCGCCCTTGATCATGTCGGCGATGGAAGCGTCAATCTCCTCACCGCACTCGTTGCAGAACACGATCCAGTCCTCTGTCATCTCCGTATCCTTCACTCTGATTTCTTTGCCGCACTGATCACAATGCAAAATTTTCGTCTCTCCGCAGGCCGCAAGTGTCATAGCCAGCGCCATCAGTAATAAAAAAACTCTCTTCCTCATTTTGTTTTCTTCCTCTGCATAATCTTTCTGGCAATCTGTATGCCGATTTTATACCCAAACGGACGCAGTGCCCGGTCCGCCTCCTTCAGTTTCTCACGAATCGGAAGTTGCTGGGGACAGTGTTGCTCGCACTTTCCGCAGTCGATGCACTGTGATGCAAAACAGGGCTCCTCCCGCATGCCCATGTTGCGCGCGAACTCAAGCCTTGCTTCGTGCTTCTTCGCTTCCTCCATGTACATGAGATTATAGTAATGAAAATGACCGGGGATATCAACTCCCTTCGGGCAGGGCATGCAGTATCTGCAGCCCGTACAGCCGACCTTCTCCTTCTCCCGGATGATTTTCTTGATCTCTTCCACAACCGCAAAATCTTCTTTCGTGAAATTGCCCACGCCCGCCGTCGAAGCGATTCGGATATTCTCCTCCACCATCTCCATGGAATTCATGCCGGAGAGCACGCAGGTGACTTCCGGCTGGTCAAACAGCCATCGAAGTCCAAGCTCCGCCGGGGTGTATTTTTTCTCGCTCTTATTCAGGATATCTCTCGCCTTTTCCGGGAGATTCACCAGCTTGCCGCCGCGCAGCGGCTCCATGATGATGACGGGAATGTTTTTTTCATAGGCGGCGCGGAGTCCGGCCCGGCCCGCCTGGCTGTGCTCATCCAGGTAGTTGTACTGGATCTGACAGAAATCCCAGTCATACGCCTTCAAAATCTTCAAAAACAGCTCCGTGTTCCCGTGATAGGAGAACCCGATGTATCGGATGCTGCCGTCTTCTTTCCGCCTCCGGATCCAGTCTTCGATTCCGAGTGCCTTCAGCCTCTCCCACTCCGCATAGTCGGTAAACATATGCATGAGATAATAGTCAATATAGTCCGTGCGAAGCCGGCTCAGCTCCTCCCGGAAGGTCTTCTCGACCTGCTCGATGCTGCGCATCACATACTGCGGAAGCTTCGTCGCCAGATACACTTTCTCCCTGAGCCCGTTTTCCGCGAAGATTCTTCCCACAATTTCCTCGTTTCCGGGATAAATGTAGGCGGTGTCAAAATAATTGACCCCCTGTTCCACGGCCGCGAGGACCTCCCTCTGCGCCTTTTCGTAGTCTACGCCGGTGCCCTTTTTGGTAAAGCGCATGCAGCCGTAACCCAGCCGGGAGATCCGGTTGCCGTATCTGTCCTGTTTATATTGCATTGTTTCGCCTCCTGTTATCCTGCCCGGGAGAATCGCCATGCCCGTGTGTCTCTGAATCGCTGCAGGCACCCTACATATGCTCCTCGAGCTCCGCGATGTCGCGATATCCGTACAGCTTCACCGTATTTTCAATGGTCTCCCTCGCAATGTTGATACCGCTTGCGGCACAGCCCACTACATAGGCGCCGTACAGCTGCAGCATCTTATCGGAATACGTACTGATCTCTCCCCGCAGATAGGTTTCATAAGAGGTATTGACGATATTATCCTCGTAGGTATGCAGACTTCTTGCGTTTGTGGCAACCTTCGGATGCTCCTTCGCGAATTCCTCCACCATACCCATCTGAATTTTCACGATCTGTTCGATGACAGCCTTCTTCTCTGCGGATATCTGCGGGAAATATCCCACCATTTCGCGGTATTTGTCAGGCGCGGTACTCTCCATCATGCGGCCGTACTTCTCCGTGATCAGATTGTGACCTTTTTTGTACTCCCGCTCAAAATCGTAGAGATACTGCAGCAGCATGGTCCTGTTCCAGGTCATGTACTGGCTCTTTCTCATCACCGAGAAGGTGGGCCAGTCGTTCTGGCAATAGGCGCGGCCGCCCTCGTTTTTCACCTTGTCAAACGCTTCGAACTCAAGCCTTGCAATCTTCTTCACCAGTTCCTCATCCGTGAAGGACGCCGCATCCGCCTTCATCAAAAGCTCTTCTGTATGCTCGTCCAGATAATACGAAACATCGCTGATCACATGCGCCGCATACATCCTTCCTGCAAGGAATTCGCCCAGAAGCTCACCGCTTTTGTTCATCTGCAGGGCATCCTTCGCCGTGATCAGGTTCTTCATCAGCTCCAGCAGCTTCCTGCCGCCCTCCAGCGCGAGTGTGCTCTTCTTAAGCCACTTGTCGTGCGGCGGGTATACATTCTGCAGATGGTGCAACAATCGCATCGCATGTCTGCAGCATTCAGCGTTCATCAGATGCGTCGTGAACGCATCGCCCCTCTCCAGCATACGCAGATTGTTGTACTGCCCGCACTGCGAAACCTTCGCCGCATCCTCCGCCAGTTTCAGAAACTGCACATGCTCAGGATAGCCCTTGAGCAGGTTTTCACGCATATCGCTGAAAATGCCTTCCTCATCCGTAAACACCTCTCCGTTGGTGCAGGCTGCGAGCGCATAATCCTCCACCCGGGTAAAATCTATCCGGGAATAGTCATCCGTCCCCACGAAATAGCGGTAAAAATCAGAGATTTTCTGCACGCCCCTGCGCGCCTTTCCCCGTGCGGACATGGTGCGGCGGAATCCCTTGAATTCATCCGGCAGTGCCTCGTATGCACGCTGCAGCTTCGTGCCGATTGCCTCGTAGGTCTCATCGGTCAGCCACAGGCAGAAGGAAGGCCCCCAGTCGTGATCCCTGGAAGTGGCGTCGTCATATCCAAAGCAGTCCGAGCCCTCCCCGACCAGTCCGACCGCAATCTTGTGCGCATATTCCGGGAACTGTTCCTCTATCATCTTCCGTCCGTAAGTCTCATAAAAGGCTCTGCAGAGATCCAGACCGCTGCGAAGGACCATATCTCTGCTCTCTTCCGCCCCGGGCGCCCCGGCGGGTGCGGACCGGGCGGCTGCAGACGCGCCTTCATCATTTCCGCTGCCTGCCGGTGATTCAGCTGCTTTGCTGCCTGCGACAGACAAATCTTCAATACTACCGCTGCCTGCGCCTGCCTCAGCCCTCTCGGATAAAACAGGGGCATTCTGCGCACGGCTTTCCGCGGGCCGGCCTGTGGGGGTTCCGGTGCCCTCACTGCCTGCGACAGACGAGCCGTCACTGTTACCGCTGCCGGCAGGGGCTTCAACAGCCTTGCTGCCTGCGACAGACGAATTTGCAATACTACTGCTGCCTGCGCCTGCCTCAGCCCTCTCAGGTGAAGCATCGTCATGCTGTACACGGCTTTCTGCGGACCGGCCTGTGACCGCGGTTGCGCTCTTCGCCACACATCCGGTCAGGGGCATTCTGTCCTCCGGGCTCGGGTCCTTGTCAAGAATCGGTTCCCCGCTCTTCACTGCCATATCCCGGCTGATATTCCGATTTTCACGCAGCTTCTTGTACTGCAGATTTCTTCCGAGCGTACCCTCCACAAGCTCCATTGCCATAGCGAAATATTTCTCCGCTCTCCTGTACTGCCCCCAGTGATACTCACACATGCCGAGTGCGGATAATGCGGCACAGTAATGCGCATCATACAGATTTCTCTCGCGGAATCTCCTGACCGCCTCCGCCGCGTAGTCATGCGCTTCCTCGTATTGTTCCAGCAGCACACAGGTATTGGCCAGGTTGGCGTAGCTTACCGCGATCTCAAAACCGGCCTGATTGGCTCTCACAATCTGCAGTGCGCGCAGCTGGCACTCCTTCGCCTCGTCAAACCGCCCCAGCTCCTGATACAGTAAGCTGATATTGTTCTCCAGTCCGGCATAGTTCATATCATTCGGTGACAGATGCTTTTCATAAATCTGCCGCACCATACGATAGTAGGCGAGCGACTGCTCCGTCCTGCCGATGGAACGATAGGCATTCGCGCAGTTCAACAGAGTCGTTGCATAAGGAACACTTCCGGCAAGCTCCATCTCTCCGGCAAGCTTCAGCGCCTGTTCCACACAGCCCTCAATCTTCTCCGCCTCAGAAGTTTGTCTGTAATATCCGATCAATTCATTCAAAAGCTTCAGCTGCAGGGATCTGTCCTGGCACTTGACACTATTGTCATATTCTTTCAGCATATATTCTTCCGCTTCGGCGACCTTGTTTTCATCAAACAATCTGTCGACCTCGCGAAGTACTTCAGCCGCATACCACTCACAATACCACTCGTAGCTTTGACGCATCCCCTCCCGGAAAGGCATATATGAGAAACCGAGCTGCCGGATACTTTCTCCCGCATACAGATACGTCTCCTCGTATGTAAGGGGGAAGGGCAGCTGAACACCCTTTTTCCGGATTTCAGCCACAGGCAGCGTCACGGAGATCGGCTTCGGCTCCGTCAAAGTCTTCAGAACCGTCTCCAGCATGGAATAATTGATGATTTCCGCACCGGTCAGATTAAATGCCCGGTCGTATGCCTCCTCATTACCAAGGCATGTCAGAATCGCCCTTGCCACATCCTCCGAAAAAACCATCTGAAAGCTTCCGTCAGCACCCGTCGGCAGAAGAATCTGCCCGGTCTTTTTCATCCAGTTAAAATACATTCCCTCTCTCGGAGCGTAATTGTGCGGTCCGTAAACGAAGCTGGGTCTGAATACCGTATAACGAATTCTTCTCTCCCTGCATTCTCTTCGGATTTCCTTTTCCAGCGCTATCTTCCCGGAAATATACGCCCCTTCCTCGCCGCTGTAAACCCTTCCGTCGAAAGGACTGTTCTCATCAAAGGTCTCTCCCGACACATGAGGGTACACATCACAGGTACTGATGAAAACATACTGCTTCACCCGATTCCCCAGAGCGTCCAGCATGCCGGCGATGTCGCCCTCCTCATACGCGCAGAAATCGACAACAGCATCAAAAGCCGGCAGACCAAGATCCGCCAGCTTCTTCGCATCATGCCTGTCTGCATGGTATTGTTGAATTGTGCCGCCTCCCGGGAAATCCAGACTGCGATTCCCCCGGTTCAACAGACTGATTTTGTGTTCTTTATAAGCCTTCTCGACGAATGCCCTCCCGCAAAAGTAGGTCCCGCCAATCACCAGAATATTCATGCTAAACACCTGCCTATCCGTTTTCTTCTGATGCTATTATACCCCGACCGGGCCCTGCTTTTCAATTGCAAATGACCTGACTTCACAAATTTGTGCGAAAGAACCCCATCCATGTACCTGATGCGGTCAGACCGCGCCCCGGTATGACGCCCTCACGACACGCCCCGGGTTGTCGGCCTGTGTGGTTACACCCTGTTATGACGACTCCCGCGACACGCCCCGGTTTATCGGCCTGTGTGGTTACACCCTGCTATGACGACTCCCGCGCCGCGCCCCGGGTTTGTCGGCCTGCGTGGTTACACCCTGTTATGACGACTCCCACGATACGCCCCGGGTTGTCGGCCTGCGTGGTTACACCCTGTTATGACGACTCCCGCGACACGCCCCGGGTTTGTCGGCCTGCGTGGTTACACCCTGTTATGACGACTCCCGCGACACGCCCCGGGTTGTCGGCCTGCGTGGTTACACCCTGTTATGATGACTCCCGCGACACGCCCCGGGTTGTCGGTCCCGGCGGGCGATTCTGCGAACAGGCTTAGTTTACGCTGCATCATTCTCAAGAAACTCCCGGTACTCTTCTTCACTTGCAAAGAGCATATAAGAATCCTCCACAAATCCCATATATCCACTCGCTGTAAGATATCCTTTCATAATGTTTACCTCCATATCAGACAATCCTTGCATTTCAAGGGGTTTTCGTTGTTTCTGATACAAAGATAACATTTTTTAAGAGTGATAAAACGGACTCTATTTCAGCGGTAGCGAGCAATGATTGCAAAATTTTACGCCAGAAATTACCTACTTTTACTATTGCAATCATGCGTTTACTTTACCAAATCCAGTTTTATTAAGATAATATGCCCAGTCGTGGCTAAACCATTGGGCACTGTGGCGAAAAATCACTCTATATGCCCAGTCGCGGCTAAACCATTGGGCACTGTGGCATAAAAATCACTAAATATGCCCAGTCGCGGCTAAACCATTGGGCACTGTGGCGAAAAATCACTCTATATGCCCAGTCGCGGCTAAACTACTGGGCACTGTGGCATAAAAATCACTCTATATGCCCAGATGCGGCTAAACTGCCGGGCACCATGATACAAAACTGCCATATTTGTCCACCGGTCTGCCGAATTTTGCAGTATGACCAGCAATCTCAGGCTGCTTAGCCAAAGCCTTCCGCGACAGCTTTTCCGCCTGCTTTGTCAAAATCTCTCCCCGAGTTGACATTTTGCCGTACAACATATCCAATGTATGACCGGTAGCGGTTCTCAATGCACTGTCCGTACTGACCAATAGAATATCGCTGATCTTGTTTCTGTAATCGTCCGGCTCTTTTCACCTTGTATGGTATTCAGAGACCGCAATCCCTGCTATGTATTGACAGGACTCGAATGACCGGATTGGAAGGATGTATTCCCCAAAATTGTGCCGCCTTGTGAATTGGAGATCTCTTTATTGTTGTTTTGGGAAACCGAAGGCTGAGCCCTCCTTCCTCCGGTCATTCATTTCATCCAGATACCCTTTGATATATTTCTTAACCTTTTCGTCTGCTCCGTTTTCCACAGAGGCATTGAAATAGCACAATGCATTTTCCTCATCGCCAAGCTTGTAATATGTTACGCCCAGAAAAAAGCAAGTCTGCGGATTCTGGGGATTGACAGCGTATGCATTGTACAGATGATACTGTGCCGTCTGATATTGTTTGAAGTCAATCCGGTTGACACCCGCGCACAGCTGAATATACTCTCAATCAGGATACTTCTCTGCGGCGGTACAATATAAATCAAACAAATCATCCTTGTACTTGCCGGTTCTGTCACTCATGTAGATCTCTTCGGCAATCACAATGCTTATCATGGATTCTTTGTCATCAATCCTTTGATAAGCATCCAGTGCTTCTTTGGTCTTTCCTGCGGACAATTTACTGATTGCATTCAGCATATGCGTCGTGTCTGTTTCTCCATATGTTTCTTTCATCTGCTCCAGCATTTCGGAAGTCTTGTCATATTTTTTCTTATGGATGTATTCGCATACCTGTTCCATATCTTCAGCACCCAGGATAAATCCGCCGCCATATCCTTTTATCCCCATTTGCAGGATGAAGAAAGCAAACACCAACAGAATCCCATAGCAAATCAATGTACCGGGCAGATTCTTCCGTTTCTTTTTGAAAAAAATACGAAACAGCAGGTACATCGTACCGGCAATACAAGCAGCGATCAACGGCAATAGGTTGCTGTGAAAAAAGAATGCTTCCGAGATCAAAAGCAACAGCATCACGATAAAAATAAGAATGTCCATGCTTCCTGCTCTCCCTTTTTTCTGAGTTCATTTCGCAAACGGTTCACACGCACCGCTTCTGCACAGGTTTCGATATTGCAACAGCGGCTCAGCTGCTCCTCGAGCCTCTCATTCTTTCCAATACTGCGAGCCGTCTCTTAAGCGGCCAATCAGCTTTTTCTCGAACATCTCCCGCCGGATGAGTTCTACATCGGAAAAAGAGATGGATTGCCTGATGATTTCATTCACTTCTTTCTCTGTGTAGATTCTGTCCTTCTCAAAATGTGCCGCGATTTTGGAAAGAGCAATTTCGCGAAGCGGTCTCTTGGAAGGATACTGCTTCAGACGCCCCTGCGCATCATAGTACATACCCAGCTTCTTTTCATAAGCTTCTCTTTGTTCCTGCGTCATTTCCCGGTCCATCTATACCTCCCAACCACCTGTCGCTGCAGGCTTACGCATTATAATACATGTCATATACAATATAGCCCCGGATATCCCGCAGGGAGCCTTCATAAGTCTCCTGGCACATCATACACCTGGGCTCTTCCAGCGGAATCCCGCTTGTCGGATAGATCCCGAATTCCGAGGAGGTGCGGAAACCGACCGTGTTATAAAACTTATAGTTTCCCTCGACGGTGACTCCCTTATAGCCCATCTCCTTCACCTTCGCGATTCCAAGCTGCAGCATCCTCCTGCCGATGCCCTTGTGAAAATAGTCTGCATGCACGGACACAGGCGCCAGCATGACGATATCGCTATGCGCCTCATCGCCGTGTCCGCCTTCTTTCGTGGGCGAAAGCGGAAAATGTGAGAACAGAAAGTGCCCCACGATCTTCTGATCCAGTTCTGCGACAAAGGACAGTTCCGGTATATAATACTTTGAGTCCCTGATCTCCTCGACAAGCGCTATGATATCGCTGCCGTCAGAGTAGTCCGTCCCCTCCTGAAAGGATCTCAAAATCAGAGAGACGATCTCCTTATAATCTCTATGTTCCTCGGGACGAATGGTAATCTCGTAATTCATATTTTTCTCCTTGATCGATACATGCTCCACACTCCGCAAGAGCGCTGACTGCATACGCCTGCTCCCTTTTCTTCCAAACAATGCTCCGCTGCGAAGCGTACTTCACCCGGTGCCCGGTATAGTTTTCTTTCGGGATGTCTGAATAACAAGACTCCGTCCAAGCAATGCGCTCAAACGGAGTCCGATCCGGCTGTTTACTTTGTAAACTTACCCAGAAGTCCGCCAAGTTTATCTGCAGTCAACTTGGCCTTCACGCCGTCTACCACCTTATTGATTGCATCATCGGGAAGGTCGACTCCGGTCAGTTCCTCGACAGTCTTGACCGGATCCTTCATAAACTTTTCGCGAAGCTTCTCATCGGAAGTGATCTTCTGAACGGTTGAAGTAATGATTTCCTTGATATCCATAGCAATACCTACCTTTCGTTTTTGTAATCCTCTATTCGGAATGTTACATTGGCTTTATTATAACGCGCTCAGCCCAAAAAGGCAAACGCAATCCCGAGGCTGCATACCGCACCCGCGTATCTGTTTTCTGCAGCTCCCGGGCAGTCGTAAAAGTTCCCCCCCCCGCCGCACTCCCGCATCCTACGCAGCCGTGAACCGCTTATGCGCGATGAAAAGTTGTGATTTGTTGCTTTTTGTGTCATTCTGCTCTGTACTATTGCGCTTTTTTCTGCTATACTGGATATATTATTTTCTTTATCAGGGGGATTATCATGAAAGAACGTAATTCATTCAAGGGTTCTATCGGTTTTGTACTTGCCGCGGCCGGCAGTGCGGTAGGACTGGGCAACATCTGGAGATTTCCTTATCTGGCAGCCAAGGACGGCGGCGGACTGTTTTTAGTCATCTACATCATCCTGGCTCTCACCTTCGGCTTCACGCTGCTGACCACGGAAATTGCAATCGGCCGTAAGACCAAACAGAGTCCGCTGACTGCATACAGCGAACTGAAGAAAGGCTGGAAGCCGCTTGGCATCATTTCCTGTCTGGTTCCTGTCATCATATTGCCGTATTATGTCTCCATCGGCGGCTGGGTGCTGAAGTATTTTCTTCTGTTTCTGACAGGCGGCGGCACTACCGCTGCAGAGGATGGATTCTTCGGCGGTTTTATCACCGCGGAAATCGAACCCATCATCATGATGGCCATTTTCCTGTTAGCGGTTGCCATCATCATCTACAAGGGCGTTAACAAGGGTATCGAATCCTCTTCCCGAATTCTGATGCCCATCCTGTTTCTGCTGGTAATCGGCATTTCCATCTACTCTCTGACCCTTTCCTTCACCGATTCCAATCAGGTGACCCGAACCGGTCTGGAGGGACTCTGGATCTATATCGTGCCCAATTTAAAGGGCCTTACGGTAAAGCAGTTCTTTACCGTTTTGCTGGACGCCATGGGACAGCTCTTCTTTAGTCTGAGCGTTGCCATGGGTATCATGATTACATACGGTTCCTATGTTTCCGATGATGCAAACCTTGTCAAATCCATCAATCAGATCGAGTTTTTCGACACTCTGGTTGCAGTTCTGGCAGGTGTTATGATCATTCCCGCAGTCTATGTCTTCATGGGTACGGAAGGAATGTCTGCTTCCGGTCCCAGCCTGATGTTCGTTTCCATCCCGAAGGTATTCGCCTCCATGGGAACCATCGGCACCTTCGTCGGTTGTCTGTTCTTTGCCATGGTACTGTTCGCTGCACTGACCAGTGCCGTGTCCGTGATGGAGGCGGTGGTATCCAGCATCATGGATCAGTTCCGCATCAGCCGCAGTACCGCCACCCTCCTGGAGGGCATCATTGCCCTGGCCGGCGGTATCATTGTATGCCTGGGCTACAATGTGCTTTACTTTGAGTTTAAGCTTCCCAACGGTTCCGTTGCGCAGATCCTCGATATCATGGACTACATCAGCAACAATGCCCTGATGCCTATCGTGGCTATCTCGACCTGTGTACTGATCGGCTGGATTATAAAGCCCAAGACCATCATTGATGAAGTCGAAAAGGACGGCCAGCGCATGCACCGCAAGCGCCTCTATACCGTGATGATTCGGTTTGTCGCTCCGGTTCTGTTGTTCATTCTGTTCCTGAAGTCCGTCGGACTGTTGACTGCAATCTAAACCGCTATGTACACCCGGCATCGGCTTTTTCCGATAAAAAAGGAACCTCTGCCCACGCAGAAGTTCCTTTTATGGTCATTATAACATAGACAGAAGATTATCTCAAGTCTGTTTCTCATCACCTTGTCATGATATTCTTGAACTATCCAAAATTCCTGCAGTCACGCTTATTCTATTCAGCGAATCCCCGTGTCGGGAGGGCAGTCAGCCCTCCCGGCCGCGGTT
The DNA here is from genome assembly GCA_016293615.1 of Acetatifactor sp. GTDB lineage: Bacteria > Bacillota > Clostridia > Lachnospirales > Lachnospiraceae > Acetatifactor. Next base: position 11,356 of record JAEDDX010000001.1, on the reverse strand, counting down.
TTACATCTGCGGCTTTCGCCCGGCAAAACAGGCTTTCCCAGCCGCACTTTCAGCTGCGGCCTTCGTCCGGCTTAAACGGGCTTTCCGGCCCGCGCACTTTCCAGCTGCAGCTTTTGCGCGCGGGCGGTCTTACCTGCAGGGAGCGGAAAATCAATGATGGAGAGTATCTATTTGGAACATCTGAAGCAAAACGAAACCATTCAAACACAGGAAGAGGCACACCTTGAACACATTCTGTCCATTGCCCGGAGCGAGCTTACGGGCATCAGGCAGTCCATGGAACGCATGGAAGAGGAAATGCAGGCAGAAAAGCGTGAGGCAAGGGAGAATATTACCTACGGCATCCGGGATATGACCAGTCCTGACGACTTTGAGGCATTTGTCGAGCTAAGCCAGAGCATGAGTCATGTCGACAAGATGGTGTCCGATTATGATGAATACAAGAAACGTATCGCGATGCTTCGGGAGTTGATTCAGACTCCCTATTTTGCACGCATCGATTTTCAGTTTGACGACGGTTTCACCGAAGCCATCTACATCGGAAGGCGGTCTCTCTCCGATAAGGTCACCAAGGACATCTGCATCTATGACTGGCGCGCGCCTATCGCCAGCGTCTTCTATCGTTTTATGACCGGCAGCGCTTACTATGATGCTCCCTGCGGGCGGATCGACGGTCAGCTGTTGCTGAAACGGCAGTTTGAAATCAGAGACAGCACCCTGCAGTATTTCTTTGATTCCGACTTAAACATCAACGACGAAATCCTGCGCCAGCTGTTGTCGCAGAATACTTCTCCGAAAATGAAGGCGATCGTCGAAACCATCCAGGCGGACCAGGATATCATCATCCGCGACATGGAGAATGACCTGCTCATGGTACAGGGCGTCGCAGGAAGCGGCAAGACTTCCATCGCACTTCACCGGGCCGCGTATCTACTTTATCAGGGAGTACAGTCCGGTCTGACCGCGGACAGCATTCTCGTGCTGTCTCCGAACTCGACCTTCGAAGATTATATCGACAGCGTGCTTCCCGAGCTCGGCGAAGAGAATGTCACGACCGTTGTGTTCGAGACCTTGCTGCACGATCTGCTGCGCGACCGATCGCTGCAATCCCACTTTGATTGTCTGGAACAGGCCATGATCGACCCAAAGGGGCAGTCGATTGCGCTTACCGGCTTTCGGCTGAAGACCTCCGAGCATTTTCTGGAGCTTTTGCATTCCTATATTGAGAATTACGCCGACTACGGAATCGAGTACCGCGACATCTATTATCACGGCACCTGTATCATCACGAAAAAGCAGCTGAAGGAGCGCCTGAAAAGACGCCCTGAGGTTTCCCTCGGCACCCGGCTAAAGCAGCTGCAGACCTATGTCTTAGAGCTTGCCTTCGGCACCGGCAAGCGGCGTGCTCCCGCCGAGGAAATCGCTGCCTTTTTGCAGATGCTGCAGGAATTTCTGACGCCCGACATTTTCACCCTCTACCGAAGCTTCTTTGCGTCGGAAAGCATTTATGAGGAGCTTCTGACCGAGGTGGGAGGCGCAGAAGTCTTAGATGCCGTCATACAGTCAACCATGGACGGTATCAGCGTCGGCCCTATCCCCTACGAGGACGCCATGGCGCTGGCTTATCTTTCCCTGCACTTTAGCGAGAAGGGAATCAGGCGCCACATCAGACAGGTCCTCATCGATGAGGCGCAGGACTACTATCCGATCCAATTTGAAATCATCCGCATCCTGTTCCCGAACGCCAGGTTTACTGTCCTCGGCGACATCAACCAGACATTGGCAAGGCAGGAAAACATGCATTTTTACCGCGAGGTAAAAAAACGCCTGCGCAAAGAAAAGGCTTCCCTGGTGAACCTGACCAAGAGCTTCCGCTGCACCAACGAGATTCTGAAGTACGGGCTGCGCTTTCTGGATCATGCCATCGAACTGGAGAGCTTTAACCGGACCGGGGAAGAACCGAAGCTGACAGTCGCAGCCACTAAGGAGCAGCTTGCCGGACACATTTTTCATGAGATCGCTCATTGTGTGGCTGCCGGATACGGTTCCGTCTGTCTGATATGCAAGTCGGCCAAAAATGTGACGGCGGTGCAGGAAAGCCTCAAAGCCTATCTCGCGCGATCAGAGGATACCTCCCTTCCCGGACTTCTTCCGAAGGTGATTTTAGACTACACCGGCGATGCACTGACCGGCGTTCTGTCTCTTCCGGTCTATTTGTCAAAAGGTCTGGAATTCGACGCCGTGCTGATCTGTGATGCAGACAGCACCACCTATCACACCGAAGATGACCGGAAGCTTCTCTACATCTCCTGCACAAGAGCCCTGCATCATCTCTCACTCTTCTGCGAGGGGGACGAGAGTCCGCTTGTGCAATACATTGAACGGCAAACGAAATGAGTTGAAAAACACGAAAGAGCAACGCGTCTCATCCGACCGGCTACCCATAAACTGTTCTCCTCAAAAGCCGGGAAAAACCTGTCCTTATCGGTGTCTGTTCTGGCCGTCTGTTGTATCCTATGGGAGATTCTGTATCTGTTGTAAACGAATCCATGGAATCTACAAACAAAACAACTCCAATCACCTGTCACGGGCGATTGGAGTTGTTCTATTTTTACAACAAGTGTCTGACTCGCAGGATCACTCACTTTGTGCTGTTGGCTCGGCTTACAGTGTCACCTTGTCAAGATGCCAGATCTCGTCCACATACTGCTGTATGGTTCTGTCGGAGGTAAACTTGCCGGAGCATGCCACATTGAGGATCGCGCTCTTTGCCCAGCCTTCCGTATTGCGGTATGCCGCCTCTACCTTCTTCTGAGCCTCTGCGTAAGATCTGAAGTCCTTCAGGATGAAGTAGGTATCAGCCTTGGAAGTGCTCAGGGTGTTCAGCAGAGAGTTGTACAGAGGACGGAACAGTTCTCTGTCGGAAGAGTAAGTACCATCGATCAGCTGGTCAACGACTCTTCTGAGGTCTGCATCAGAGTTGTAGATATCCATCGGATTGTATCCGCCGAAGTTCTCGTAGCGGATGACCTCATCGGAGGAAAGTCCGAAGATGAACGCATTCTCAGCGCCGACTTCTTCTACGATCTCCACATTTGCACCGTCCATGGTGCCCAGTGTCAGCGCACCGTTTAACATAAACTTCATGTTGCCGGTTCCGGAAGCTTCTTTGCTTGCGGTGGAAATCTGCTCGGAGACATCCGCTGCCGCAAAGATGATCTCAGCGTTGGATACATTGTAGTTCTCGATAAATACGACCTTGATCTTGCCGCCGATGGAAGCGTCATTGTTGACAACATCTGCGACGGAGTTGATCAGCTTAATGGTCAGCTTCGCATTGCGGTAGCCTGCTGCAGCCCTCGCACCGAAGATGAAGGTTCTGGGGAAGAAGTCCATGCCCGGGTTCTTCTTCAGTTCGTTGTACAGATACATAACATGCAGGATGTTGAGGAACTGTCTCTTGTACTCATGCAGTCTCTTTACCTGTACATCGAAGATGGAGTTGGGGTCTACATCGACGCCGTTGTGCGCCTTGATATACTTTGCAAGGCGAACCTTGTTTTGGAACTTGATCTCCATGAACTCCTTCTGCGCCTTCTTGTCATCGGCGTACTGCTTCAGACCGGCGATCTGAGGAAGGTCAGTGATCCAGCCGTCACCTGTACGTGCGGTTACCCAGTCTGCAAGAAGAGGGTTGCCGTGAAGCAGGAATCTTCTCTGGGTGATACCGTTGGTCTTGTTGTTGAAACGCTCAGGGAACATCTCATAGAAGTCCTTCAGCTCCTGATTCTTCAGGATCTCGGTATGCAGTCTTGCAACACCGTTGACGGAATAGCCGGCAACGATAGCCATATGGGCCATCTTCACCTGTCCATCGTACAGAATCGCCATCTTGCGAATCTTCTCCTGCACATCCACGCCCCACTGATTTGCATATCTTGCCTCGATCTGTGCAACGAAGCGGCGGTTGATCTCTTCCACGATCTGGTAAACTCTGGGAAGCAGTCTGGAGAAAAGGTCGATGGGCCATTTTTCCAAAGCTTCCGCCATGATGGTATGGTTGGTATAGGCACAGGTTCTGGTGGTGATGTCCCATGCTTCATCCCAGCCGAGACCGTAATCATCAAGCAGGATTCTCATCAGTTCAGGTACAGCCACGGTAGGGTGGGTATCGTTGAGCTGGAAGGTAACCTTCTCAGGGAACTGATGGATATCATTGTGCTTTCTCATAAACTTCTCAACTGCTTCCTGCACGGATGCAGAGATGAAGAAATACTGCTGCTTTAAGCGCAGCTCTTTGCCCGCATAGTGGTTGTCGTTGGGATAGAGCACCTCTACGATGTTTCTTGCGAGGTTTTCCTGCTCTACAGCCTTCGCATACTCACCCTTGTCAAAGGAATCGAGCTGGAATACCTCCATGGGCTCAGCGTCCCAGATACGAAGGGTATTCACGATACCGTTGCCGTATCCGACGATAGGAAGGTCAAAGGGCACGGCACGTACTGCAGTGTAGTCCTGCTGTACGAATTTTGCTCTGCCATACTCATCGGCAGTCATCACAACACGGCCGCCGAACTTTACTACCTTAGCATACTCCGGTCTTCTCAGTTCGAAAGGATTGCCGTTCTTAAGCCAGTTATCGGGAACCTCGACCTGGAAACCGTTCTCGATCTTCTGCTTAAACATACCGTAGCGGTAACGGATACCGCAGCCGTATGCGGGATAGCCGAGGGTTGCAAGGGAATCCAGGAAGCAGGCAGCGAGTCTTCCCAGACCGCCGTTACCGAGCGCTGCATCGGGCTCCTGATCCTCGACCACATTCAAATCCAGTCCCAGCTCGTCAAGGGCTTCCCTCACGGGCTTGGAGGCCATCAGGTTGATGATGTTGTTGCCGAACGCACGGCCCATCAGAAACTCCATGGACATATAGTACACAATCTTGGGGTCCTGCCTGTCATATGCTCTCTGGGTATCGATCCAGTGATCCATGATCTGATCCTTGATCGCCAGGGCTGCAGCCTGGAATACCTGCTGTGCGGTTGCTTCTTCCATATCCTTACGATACAGAGTCTTCACATTGTATACGACACTTCTCTTGAAAAGATCCTTGTTGAAGGTGCCTTCCTCGACTGTTTCGGGTGCAGCTGCGACAGTCTGCTCTGTCTTTTCCTTCTTGACAGAGGTCTTGGCAGTCTTCTTCTCAACAGCCTTCTTATCATCAGTTTTCTCAACAGTCTTTTTCGCTGCAGACTTCTTCGTCTTTGCGGCAGTTTCCTTCTGCTCCGTATTTTCAGTTACTTCAATCGTACTTTTCTTCTTTGATTCAGCCATGTAATTCTCCTTTTTGTAGATAAACAATTACATCCCCAAATGACATCCCCATGAATAACCCGATGCAGGGCTATCGCAAATGCGCCGCCCTGCACACAGATTAAACGATATTTTATGATTTTGCAACCTTTTCCATGGAAATCGTTACCTGTTCTCCGTTCACATTCCACTCTTTTGTCACTGCAAACACCGTATCTGCGGTCAGTTCATCGGCCAAAACCTTAGAACAGATAGCCTCTGCATTCTTGGAGGCAAGAGCGGAAAGGGTCGCGTTTCCGTTCAGGGAGACCCTGATATGATCCATGACTTCGAAGTCAGCATCCTTTCTCATGGTCTGGATCTTGCTGATGATCTCGTATACAAATCCTTCCTCGAGAAGCTCCTCCGTGAGGTTGGTATCCAGAACAACGGTGATCTTGTTGTCCTCCTGGGATACATAGCCCTCCTTCTGCGCCATCGTGATCAGAAGATCGTCCTTGGTCAGCTCCACGGTGACATCGCCTACCGTGAAGGAAAGCATTCCCTTCTCGTTCAGCTCATCCATCGCCGTATTTCCGTCCAGGGAAGCGAGGGTCTTCTGGATACCGCCGAGCTGCTTACCGTACTTGGGACCTACGGTGCGAAGCTGGGGCTTGAAGGTGTATGAGGTAAAGTCTCTGACGTCCGTGGTAAATACGACTTCCTTTACATTCAGCTCATCCTCGATGATATCAGTGAAGAAGGAATCCAGGACAAAGTCTGCCTTCACATACATCCTGCTGATGGGCTGACGGTTCTTGATTGCGGCATCGTTACGGCAGGCACGGCCGATGACAACTGCTGCAAGAACATTCTCCATGTTCTTCTCAAGCTCTCTGTCGATGAATCTCTCTTCCGCTACAGGATAGTCGCACAGATGGATGCTCTCGGGTGCATCGGCATCGATGGAGCATACCAGATTGCGGTAGATATCCTCCGTCATGAAAGGAATCATGGGTGCTGCTGCCTTGGAAATGGTTACCAGCGCGGTGTACAGCGTCATGTACGCGTTGATCTTATCCTGCTCCATGCCCTTTGCCCAGAAACGCTCACGGCTGCGGCGCACATACCAGTTGCTCATCTCATCCACGAAATCCTGCAGAGCCTTGCCTGCCTCGGGGATGCGGTACTGATCGAGATCGTTGTCCACCTCTCCCACTACGGAGTTGAGTCTGGAGAGCAGCCACTTATCCATGACGGACAGCTTATCATACTCCAGTGTGTATTTTGTTGCATCGAAGTTGTCAATGTTCGCATACAGAACGAAGAACGCATAAGTATTCCAGAGCGTACCCATGAACTTTCTCTGGCCCTCCTGAACGAGCTTTCCGGAGAAGCGCTTGGGAATCCAGGGAGCGCTTGCGGTGTAGAAGTACCAGCGGATCGCGTCTGCGCCGTAGGTCTCCAGGGCATCGAAGGGATCCACGGCGTTGCCCTTGGACTTACTCATCTTCTGTCCGTTCTCATCCTGCACATGGCCCAGAACGATGACATTCTCGTAGGGAGCCTTGTTGAAGAGCAGGGTGGACTCCGCCATCAGAGAGTGGAACCATCCTCTGGTCTGGTCGACCGCCTCGGAGATAAACTTTGCAGGGAACTGCTGCTCGAACAGTTCTTTATTTTCAAAAGGATAGTGATGCTGTGCGAAGGGCATCGCGCCGGAGTCAAACCAGCAGTCCAACACCTCAGGCACACGGGTCATCACGCCGCCGCATTCGGGACACTTCATGGTGACAGCATCGATGTAAGGTCTGTGAAGCTCCACCTCTGCAGCCTTCGGGTCGCCTGCGCGCTCAGCCAGCTCGGCGCGGCTGCCGATACACTCCTGATGTCCGCACTGACACTCCCAGATATTTAAAGGAGTTCCCCAGTAACGGTTACGGGAGATTGCCCAGTCCTGAATGTTCTCCAGCCAGTTGCCGAAACGGCCGCTGCCGATGGACTCGGGGATCCAGTTAACTGTATTGTTATTGCGGATCAGATCCTCCTTCACCGCGGTCTCCTTGATGTACCAGGACTCACGCGCATAGTAGATCAGGGGAGTGTCACATCTCCAGCAGTGAGGATATTCATGCTCGAACTTCGGCGCATCGAAAAGCTGTGCTCTTGCATCCAGATTCTTTAATACTTCAGGGTCCGCTTTCTTCACAAAGAGTCCTGCGAAAGGAGTCTCTGCCGTCAGCTCACCCTTACCGTTTACAAACTGTACGAAAGGAAGGTCGTAGTTGCGGCCCACATTGGCGTCATCTTCACCGAAGGCAGGCGCAATGTGTACGATACCGGTACCGTCGGACATGGTAACATAGCTGTCGCAGGTTACGAAGAAGCCCTTCTTGTTCTGCCTGTCAGCCACAGCCTTGGCACACTCGAATAAAGGCTCATATTCCTTGTACTCCAAATCCTTGCCGGTATAGGTCTCAAGTACTTCATACGCCTTCACATCCTCGCTTCCGAGCCTGCCGAGTACGGAGTCGAGCAGTGCCTGTGCCATATAATAGGTATATCCGTCCGCTGCCTTCACCTTGACATAGGTGTCTGCAGGGTTTACGCAGAGCGCCACATTGCTGGGAAGGGTCCAGGGGGTTGTGGTCCATGCCAGGAAGTAAGCGTCCTCGCCGACTACCTTGAAGCGCACGATGGCAGAGCGCTCCTTGACGGTCTTATAGCCCTGGGAAACCTCAGCGGTGGAAAGAGGCGTTCCGCAGCGGGGGCAGTAAGGAACGATCTTGAAGCCTTTATACAACAGACCCTTGTTCCAGATTTCCTTCAAAGCCCACCATTCGGACTCGATAAAGTTATCATCATAGGTTACATAAGGGTCATCCATGTCAGCCCAGAAACCGACGGTTCCCGAGAAATCCTCCCACATGCCCTTATATTTCCATACGGATTCCTTGCACTTTCTGATAAAAGGCTCCATGCCGTATTCTTCGATCTGCTCCTTGCCGTTTAAGCCCAGAAGTTTTTCCACCTCCAGTTCAACGGGCAGACCGTGTGTGTCCCAGCCGGCTTTTCTGGGAACCATATAACCCTTCATGGTACGATATCTGGGGATCATATCCTTGATCGTACGGGTCTCCACATGACCGATGTGAGGCTTACCGTTCGCGGTAGGCGGTCCGTCATAGAAGGTATAAGTCGGTCCTTCCTTGCGGCTTTCGATACTCTTTCTGAAAATATCGTTTTCCTTCCAGAACTTCTCGACTTCTTTTTCGCGTTCCACGAAGTTCATGCTTGCAGATACCTGTTTGTACATATTTCTCTTCCTTTCTTCACAGTTCTCTTCACCAAAACAGACCGCATCCTGTAAAAGGACGCGGTCTGTAAAACCCTCGTTAACCACCTGTTACAATCATACGTTCCGGTTCCGGCCGGAGTTATATGCGATCCGATAACGGCGGATGACCGTCCAGGGCTACCGGTACTCGTCTTGCACTTTCCTTTTGTCCTGTCTGCTCAGAAGTGATTTTCGTCATTTGGCTACTGATACCGGACTCGCACCACCTCCGGCTCGCTGCCATGTTCCCCAAATGATTACTCTCTTCGTCACTGCATTTGATGTGTTTCTTTGTTGATTAAATATTATAGTCTGCAAAAATCAAACTTGTCAAGTGCTTCTTATTTAATTTTGTGCCCCTTTGCCTAAGCCCCGTATGTCCGGTTGCAGATACGCAGGGGCTATTTTTTGCAAATCCCTCCCGAATGGTTGCTTTTCCGTGATAACAAGGGTATACTTGTGGGAAAGATATCCCCCACAATTTGGGAAGAAATCCAGGAAAAAAATTTCGGTAAAAATTTAGGAAAGAAAGGACAAGCCATGGACAGACAAAATCTGACCCTGATGACAGACTTATATGAGCTGACAATGATGCAGGGGTACTTTAAGCACAAGGACCGGAACGAAACCGTTATTTTCGACGCTTTTTATCGCAACAATCCCTGCGGCGGAGGCTTCGCGATCTCCGCAGGTTTAGAGCAGGTAATTCAGTATATCAAGGAGCTTCACTTCGACAGTCAGGACATTGATTATCTGGCATCTCTCGGTATATTCGAGGCAGACTTTTTGGAGTATCTGCGGGACTTCCATTTCTCGGGAGACATCTACGCGATTCCGGAAGGAACGGTCATGTTCCCCAGAGAACCCATCATCAAGGTGATCGCTCCGATTATGGAAGCGCAGCTGGTGGAGACAGCCATCCTGAATATCATCAACCATCAGAGCCTGATTGCCACCAAGGCGGCAAGAGTCTGCTACGCAGCCAAGGGGGACGGCATCATGGAGTTCGGTCTTCGTCGTGCGCAGGGTCCCGACGCCGGTACCTACGGCGCGCGTGCCGCCATGATCGGCGGCTGTATCGGCACCAGCAATGTCCTCTGCGGTCAGCTCTTTGACGTACCCGTCAAGGGAACCCACGCCCACAGCTGGATCATGAGCTTTCCCGATGAATATACCGCTTTCAAAACCTATGCCGAAATGTATCCTTCCGCCTGCATCCTCCTGGTCGATACCTACGACACCTTAAAGAGCGGTGTGCCCAACGCCATCCGCGTATTTACCGAGATGCGCGATGCGGGGATTCCGCTGACCTTCTACGGCATCCGCTTAGACAGCGGCGACCTGGCATATCTCTCCAAGAAAGCGAGGAAGATGCTGGATGACGCCGGTTTCCCGGACGCTGTCATCTCCGCATCCAACGACCTGGACGAGTACCTGATCGACAGCCTGAAGGCTCAGGGAGCTGCCATCACCTCCTGGGGTGTGGGCACCAACCTCATTACCTCCAAGGACAACCCTTCCTTCGGAGGCGTCTACAAGCTGGCTGCCATCATGGGCCCCGACGGCAGGTTTATCCCTAAGATCAAGCTCTCCGAAAACACCGAAAAGGTGACGAACCCCGGCAACAAGAAGATCTACCGCGTTTACGACAAAGCAAACGGCAAGATCAAGGCCGATTTGATCTGTCTGGTGGAAGAGGAATATGATGAGAAGGATGATCTGCTGCTCTTCGACCCGGCCGAGCCCTGGAAGAAGACAAAGCTGAAGGGCGGCAGCTATACACTGCGCCCTCTCATGAAACAGATCTTTGAAAACGGTAAATGCTGTTACACCTCGCCCAAGGTGATGGATATCCGTGCTTACTGTCAGGAAGAGCTTGCCACTCTCTGGGATGAGACCAAGCGTCTCGTCAATCCGCAGAAGGTCTATGTGGACCTCTCTCCGACCCTGTACGATATCAAGATCGAACTTCTGGAAAAAATGAGCGAGTCTTAACAGTTCCCTTATTGCTCCATCTGTCGTCCCAAAAAAGCGGCGGCAGACTGGAGCAATTTCTGTTCCACCTCTCCCATGTGCACCCTCGCTTCCTTCTGGAGCAGCACGACACTTCCGATGATATCTCCCTCACAAAGAATCGGTGCAAACGCCTCGTGCAGATACTCTTCCTCCGCCTCATCACAGATACGGATGAAACCGCGGTCTCCCTTGCTGGCTAACACTGCCTCGCGCCGGTGTATCTTCTCATCCAGCTGCTTTCCGATGGCCTTGCCGACAAAATGCTTATACCCGCCCGAAGCTGCAATGAACTGATCCCTGTCCGCAATCAGGGCCGCATGCCCGGAAACCTGCGCAAGACTCTCTGCATATTGCTTCGCAAAGGTTGCCATCTCACCGATCGGGGAATACTTTTTCAGGATGACCTGCCCCTCCCTGTCTGTATAGATCTCAAGCGGGTCAGATTCCCTGATATGCAGAGTTCGACGGATCTCCTTCGGGATGACTACGCGTCCCAGATCATCAATTCTACGGACAATACCCGTTGCTTTCATATCTCATTTCCTCCATTGCCTTCATTTTCAAGCTATGGAGTTATTATGTGGAAAAACAGAAGAATTATCCTGTGAAAACCCAAAACAATGCAGAAAAAAGAAACAGCGGAGTGATTTCCACTCCGCTTCAGAGTGTAGACAAAGTCCCGCACAGGAGTGCGGGGTTTTTCTTTGTCAAGTG
>JAEDDX010000132.1 GCA_016293615.1 Acetatifactor sp. | reverse complement strand
TAAGAGATTAAACACAACATGATTTACAATAAAAACATATCGAAAAACAATAAAAACATATTGACATTCAATTCCTGCGATGCTATAGTGAAGATCAGAAAGGGCGCAGGCACTGTCAGGGCACTGCCGGGCAGTGCCGGGTACGGGCGCAGAAGCCGGTATGTGCAGCGTCCGCCGCAGGAAAGAGAGGCTGTAAGAATATGCAGAAGAAAACAATTGCAGAGAGAAAGGATATCTGGACGAAGGGAACGAAGCTTCTCCTGGATGTGATGTTTTTTGCCGGAGTACTGGTGACGGTGTCCCTGCCGTGGAGTGTGAAGCTTGCCGGTACGATGCTGCCGCAGCTCGTGGAGCATTATGAAGAGACGGTCATCATCTATTTTGTGCTGGGCGTTTCCGCGGAGAAGCTCTTGTGGGAGCTTCGCAGGATTTTTGCGACGGTTCTTCGGGAAGACTGTTTTGTGCAGGAGAATGTGGTCAGTCTCCGCAAGATGAGCAACTGGAGCTTTTTCATTGCGCTGATGTCTGTGGTGCGAAGCATCGTGTATATGACGATCGCGATGGCGGTGGTTGTCCTGGTGTTTGCGATTGCCGGACTGTTCAGCAGGGTGTTGAGCTTTGTGTTTGAGCAGGCGGTGGCGTACAAAGAAGAGAACGATTTTACGGTTTAGGAAGGCAGGCTTGACCTATGGGAATCATTGTTAACTTAGATGTCATGATGGCGAAGCGCAAGAAGAATCTCACCGATCTGGCAGCAGAGGTGGATATCACGCTTGCAAATCTGTCCATTCTGAAAAATAACAAGGCGAAGGCGGTGCGCTTTTCCACGCTGGAGGCAATCTGCAGGGCGCTTCAGTGCCAGCCCGGGGATATTCTGGAATTTACGGACGACGAAGAAGAGCAGTGAGGATCACTGCCGGAAAAGAGGGGAAAATGGGTGAATTAAATCAGGAGCAATTGACGGAAAATCAAGCTTTGCAGCCGCAGACAGAACGGATGAATGCGGGTACAGACGGAGCAGGAACGATGGCACAACAGCTCGGAGAACTGAGTGTGCAGAGTCCGCAGCAGCCGCAGACTGCCGCGGGCGGTAAGGCAGAAGACACGGAACAGACGAAGCGGATGAAGGAGCAGTTTGGCTTCTTCGGACCGGCGACCTTACTTTATGCGGTGTTCTATGCATTTTGTATGTATCAGAACCCGTCGGGAATCACCTTCCCTTTTTTCGTGGCCGCCAGCCTCTTTTACTTGCACTGCTGTCTTACAAGACTTGGAGGTATCTCAAGAAAAGAGAGCGTCTTCTATGCAGTGAGTATGATGCTGCTGGCGATCTCGACGGTTTGCACCGATGATGCGAACATCATCTTTTTCAACAGGATCGGCGTGTTTCTGCTGACTGTCAGTCTGCTGCTTGACAGGTTTTTTGATACGACAAGGTGGGGGCTCGGAAAGTATCTGGGCAGTATCTTAAAAACCGTGACACTTGCGATCGGCGTGATCGACAGACCCATAACGGACGCAGTCGGATATTTTAAGTCGAGAACCGGCAAGGTGGGGAAAAAGACGGCAGGAGCAGTCGTCGGCGTGCTGATCGGACTGCCGGTCTGCATTGTCGTGATGTTGCTTCTTTCCAGCGCGGATGTCCTGTTTCGGGAGTATACGAAGGGACTGTTCCGCTTCTTTGAAACGGGTGATGTTGTCCTGGTGGGGTTTCGCGTGGCGCTGATGTTCTTCGCGGCGTATTCGATTCTGGCCTGGCTTTGCCAAAGACAGCTGAAGGAGGAGGTAGCGGATAAACGCACCGGCGAACCCGTGATTGCCATTACCGCGACTTCCATGCTGACGGCTCTGTATGTGGTCTTCTCGGGCGTGCAGATCATGGGACTGTTTCTCCGAAAGCTGAAGCTCCCCGCAGGCTATACCTATGCGGCCTACGCCAGGGAGGGCTTTTTCCAGCTCCTTGCGGTCGGATTCCTCAATCTGGTCATTGTACTGTTCTGCATTCATCGTGTGCAGAAAAGTACGGTGCTGAATATAATTGTGACAATCATGTCACTTTGTACCTTCGTGATGAATCTTTCCAGCGCGATGAGAATGCTGATCTATATCAGGTTCTATCATCTCACATTCCTTCGCATTCTGGTGCTCTGGGGACTTGCGCTGCTGACCCTGCTGTTTGTCGGGGTGATCGTCACGATTTACAAGGAGGATTTCAGACTGTTTCGATACAGTGTGACAGTAGTGTCAGTTATGTACCTGCTCCTTTCATTCTCACATCCGGACTATCTGATTGCCAAATACAATGTGGCGAAGGCTGACGATGCTGTGGTCTTCACTGCAGAGGGAGACACCATCCGCCCCTACAGTGACTTTCAGTATCTGTGCAGTCTGAGCGCGGATGCGGCACCGGTACTGGTACCTTTTCTGGAAAGCAGGGGGATCGACAGTACGGTTCCGGAGGCCGAAACGGACAGAGGCAGTCTCGAGCGCTATGGCGTCAAATGGATCCGGCGCATGGAGGGCGAAGCGGCCGGCGTCAAACTCAGGACCTTTAATGTCTCCAGATACTATATGAAGAAGCTGATAAAGTAAAA
>JAEDDX010000013.1 GCA_016293615.1 Acetatifactor sp. | reverse complement strand
GTGTCATGTTTAGGATAACCAGATTCTCCCTATTTTCCTTTTCCAGAAAATCCATCGGCACAAAGCCAATACCCAGATCAGATTTTATCATCGGTAAAATCTGGTCTGCTGTAGCAACCTCCACATCTGGGATAAAGGACATTCCCATTCTGCCAAAAACATCTGAATAAAAACGAAAGGAAGCTGTTTGTTCCCCAAGTCCAATCAATGGATATTTCTTTATCTGTTCTTCAGTAAGAGTAGAATCTGGAGAAAGTGAAAATGCTGTACTGCAAACCGGAACTTCCCGAATGATTCTAAGGGGTTTTGAACCAATCCCGGCCGGGAGGTCAAAAGGTTCTGTTACAATTGCGAAATCTGCCAGTCCTTTTTTCAACACCTCAATTGCCTGCGGTGTAGATTGACTTAGTATCCTGATACGGATGCCTGGATAATTCTTTCGGAATGCTTTCAAAACAGGAAGCAATACACAATGGAGTGCTATTTCACTGGCTACCACAGTAACCATCCCTGACTGCAGACTTTTTTCTCTGGCTATTTCCTCTTCTCCACACAGGATATGTTCAAAAGCAACGGAGACATGGGCATATAGTTTTTCTCCTTCCGGAGTCAGTATAATGCCATGCCGCTGTCTTACAAACAATGTACACCCCAATTCCCCTTCCAGTTTTTTCATCATTCTGGTAATGTTAGGCTGGTTATTAAGAAGTGCTTTGGCAGCTCCGGTAAAACTCTTGTATTTTGCTACATAATAAAAGACTCTGTAATAGTCATAGCTGATGTTCATTGCAGTTCCTCGCATATCAATTTCATATATCACAATATTATAATTAATATTTTACACATATCTTATAAGGAATTATAATACTGCCAGTAACAAAACCCAATCCAATTTATGCAGAATATCATTTGCACTGGCAGAATATATGGAAGCGGTGGGCAAGAGATTTGAGAAAAACTGCAACATGATGCTATCCGGCAGCCACTTCAGCATAGACGGATGTGTCAGTCTGATTATCGACTGTTTAAAAGAAAAGGAGACTCCTGAAAATGAATAAAGATCTGACTGTGGGAAACCCACAAACCGTATTGTGGAAATTCTGTATGCCTTTATTTGGAAGCATTATTTTCCAGCAGCTCTATAATATAGCGGACAGCTTAGTTGCCGGCAAGTTTGTGGGGGAAAATGCATTAGCAGCAGTTGGCAACAGCTATGAGATTACATTAATTTTTATTGCCTTTGCCTTTGGATGCAACATGGGCTGTTCCGTTGTCGTTTCCAAGCTGTTTGGAGCCAGAAATTATAAAGAAATGAAAACTGCCGTTTACACTGCCTGTATTTTCAGTGGTTTTGTTTGTATCCTGTTAATGCTCATCGGAATACTCGGATCCGGTATGTTGCTTCGGTTAATTCGAACCCCTGAAGAAGTATTTGCAGATTCAAAACTGTATCTTGATATTTACGCATGGGGATTACCATTTGTCTTTTTCTACAATATTGCTACCGGTATCTTCTCTGCACTCGGAGATTCCAAAACACCATTTTACTTTCTGGCGATATCTTCTATGTCCAATATCGCAGTAGATATCTGGTTTGTAAAGGCATTCCACATGGGGGTAGCCGGTGTAGCCTGGGCAACATTTCTCTGTCAGGGAATCAGCTGCATTCTGGCAATGATTGTAGTATTCAAGAGACTTGCGAAAATCGAAGAAAAAGAAAAAGCTCCTCTATTTGATTTACAGCTTTTAAAACAGATTGTAGTGATTGCCATTCCAAGTACTTTGCAGCAAAGCTTTATTTCCATAGGTAACATCATTATCCAGAGTATTATTAACGGTTTCGGAGCACCTGTCATGGCCGGATATTCTGCTGCCGTAAAACTGAATAATCTGGTGATTACTTCATTTACAACACTTGGAAACGGAATTTCCAACTATACAGCACAGAATCTTGGTGCCAGGAAGCTTGACCGGGTAAAACAGGGGTTCGGTGTTGGTATCAAATTAGTATGGATGCTGAGTCTCCCGTTGTTTCTACTTTACTTCTTTGGCGGAAATATCGTATTAAAACTCTTTATGGATGCTCCAACTAAACTTGCCATGCAGACAGGCATCACCTATCTGAAAATCCTGTCACCTTTCTATTTTGTGGTTTCTGCGAAATTAGTAGCAGATGGCATTCTGAGGGGATCCGGCATGATGAAAAAATTTATGATAGCTACTTTTACAGATTTAATTCTTCGCGTATTGCTTGCTTTCTGTTTCTCAAGGACAGCACTCGGAGCAACCGGAATCTGGTGTGCATGGCCTATCGGATGGTGTGTAGCTGCGGTACTATCCATTGGATTTTATTACAACGGTCCATGGAAGAGGAAAAAATAACATCTTCAACGGAACAGGCACTCTGCTATTTTCAGCAAAGTACCTGCCCATTGAAGAACTTAACCTCTTTTACATCTTCCAGCGGATATCCAGGAAAAGCCCCTATTTCATGTGGGAAACAAGTAGATTTCAAAAGTCGATATTTCAAATGTTTCATGCAGGAATCAATATCGGAATTTTCATAGCCATATCTTTCAAGCAACTCTAAAACCCCTGGCTGTTTTAATTCCTTTTCCAACATTTTTACCCGATATACATATATGAAAGCTGATTTTTCCCGCCAAATCAGAACATCTGCGTAAACCCCTTTATCATTCAGTAAGTCATTGATTTCCCGAAGTTCTTCCCGGACAACCTGTTCTCCTTTATGGAAATAGTTAAAGAGGCTTGCAGATTTCATACCGGCCAGAGTGGGAGCACAATGCTCAATAAGCTCTGTGTTTTTTCTATTTGTCTTTTTCATTCAAAAATGATATGATGATACAAGGGTCAAAAGGTCAGAACTCGTTCCTGCTTGCAGGATAAGAGTTCTGACTTGTTGACCCGCACACACATGAGGAAGTAGTGATTTTCCTTGGAAAATCAACGGATTCCGAATGTGTGTAGAATTGCGTGAGTTGCGCAGCAACGGAGCAATTCGTATATCAAATGAGGGGCAAAATACCTTTTGACCCTCATTTCATATGATGTGAAAAAAGATTGGAGATGCCATAATGAGTTATATTAAACATCGTGCAGACGAGTCGTTGGAGGATTATTTAGAGGCAATTCTTATGCTGCAAAAAAGCAAAGGACAGGTTCGTTCAATAGATATTGCAAATGAACTGAATTTTACAAAACCAAGTGTCAGTGTTGCCATGAAAAACCTTCGTGAAAAACAATACATAACGATGGACAGCACCGGGTACATCACACTAACCGAAGCCGGCAGACAACGAGCCGAAGATGTATTAGAACGACATACTATACTTGCTGATTTACTAATGTATATCGGCGTAAGCAAAGAAACCGCCTTGGCTGATGCCTGTAAGGTCGAACATGATTTGAGTGAGGAAAGCTTTGCAGCAATTAAAAAAGTGCTCCGTTCCTTAAAAATTTTATCCGACAACAGTTAACCGCAATCAAAAAGGAACCCAAATTGGATTCCTTTCTGCCATTTCAAACCCTATGTTCTATTTATATTATATAGTGTCTGCTGATTAACCTGCATAAGAAGACATCAAGTATTTCCTTGTAAATCCGTACCGAATCCTTTACCGTATCAAAATGAGACTGGGCATTATTTTCAATATAGATTGTTTCAATCTCATGCTCCAGAATCCGAATCTTATCACGGGCACAACGGAGTAATACATTCCTTTCATACTCGTACCGTTCTCCCGAAATATCCCTCAGCACAGGAATAAGGTCCGTCCGAAAAGCACGAAGTCCCGTTTGAGCATCATGTACTTTCAATCCCGTAGAAATATAAGAAACAAATCTTGTGACTGTATTTCCAAACTTACTGCGCAAAGGTTCATTTTCTTTGAGTTTGCGACTTCCGAGCACCAAAGTGTTTGGAGCCTTTTCAGCAATACTACAAATTGCCAGTACATCTTCAACACAATTTATCCAATCTTTATCACCTACTTTATAGAAAGGGACGTATCCACCGATACGCCCCCTTTTATATTTATTCAGCCTGAACACTGCCGGATTTTGGTCCTAATGTAAGCGTATATATATCGCCCTTTACGATATCCGGGCTACTGATAATTACCATGGCACAGCCATATTCCACTTCATAAGAGATTACACTGTTACCATTGCTGTCTTTTACTGTTACGACAGATCCCGGAGATTGTGTCCCGGTTGTACATGTAATGACACCCTGTGTGGAAGAAGAGGCAAATGTCTGTGCCATCATCGTCGTTGAGCCTGTGCTGACAAACGTTCCTCCGGTAATGACTGGACTGACATCCGCATCAATGATAGAAGTATCTCCGGCGGTCGGATTCGCCACATAGATATATCCATCCGAAATCGTCAGCGTTCCATTCGAATCCAGGCCATCACCGGAAGCATAGATGGTCAGATTGCCACCGGAAATTTCAATCACACCATTCCCGGAAGACTGCCTTTTGCCGCCAAACATGCCGTCTCTTCCTCCTGTCATACCGCTGGAATCGGTTCCTCCGGAAGCATTTAGGCCATCATCCGTGGCGTTTAATACAATCGTTCCACCCTTCACATAAAGTTTCTGTGCTTCGAGACCTTCGTAAGATTTTGATATATTCATATCGCAGTCTGTAATTGTGAGTGTATCGTCTGCGTGAACAGCATCGTCACCGGAAGCAATCTCAAAGGTACCGCCATTCATAATCACAGACGTGTTGGAGTGAATCGCATCATCTGCAGAGTCAATGGTTATCCTGCCATTTGAGATCACAATACCACTGATGGCTTTTAAGCCTTTCATACTGGTACTGCTTCCTTCCGAAGTTGTCATACTGCTGCTTTCTTCCTGAGGCATCATATTGGTACTGTTTTCTTCCGGAACTGTCTTAGCAGAAGAACGGCCCGGTTTACCGCCGCCCTTAATTCCGCCATAAGAAGCAGAGCTTTTAGAAGTACCATTCTCATAGCCGCCACCGGCAAGAAGATGGATAGTTCCATCCTGTACCTGCAGATAAGCTCCTGCTGATATACCATCGCCTTCTGCCTCGATATCCATGGTTCCGCTTAAAATATATACAAAGCCAAGGGACACATCCTCCGTATTCTCTGCGTGGATGCCGTCCTTTCCGGCATGAATGGTAATGGACGCTTCCGCAATCCGAACACTGTCATTGGCATCCAGACCATGCGACGCAGAGGTTACCATGTAAGTGCCTTCTGTAAATACAAGATCATCCTTGCAGACAATACCGTGACCGGCAGGTGAAGTAACTGTCAGTGTACCGCTTCCATTAAATGTCAGATCCTGTCTGGAAAATACAGTCCCATCAATATTATTCTCATCAATGGATTCAAATTTGCCTCCGTTAGAAAGGACATTCTCTGTTCCATCGGCAAGTGTTACAAACACCTTATCCGCAGAAAGAATAGAAAGGACTGCTGTATTTTCACTGTTCATATTTACTCCAGGCACACGACCTGTCCTGCGAGGCGGGTCTTTTTCAGGTCGATCAGTCTCTGATTCTCTGAGCCCCTGAAAGCCAGGCGAAGGTTTTTCTTCTCTTCTATGAATTCGCCGTCTACCAGCACGTCAATCAGCTCCAGAAGCTCCGTCATGTTCCGGTCTCCCGCTGCTTCCCTGGCGAGCAGATCCTTCTCATATTCGTACCCGGTATAGCACCAGACATCCTTCTGCGGATAGCTTTGCTTTACCTTCCTTATGATCTCCAACACCGTGTCCGTGTTTTGCGGCTCCATCGGTTCTCCGCCCAAAACGCTGAAACCCCTGATATACTCAGGGGCAAGCGCATCCAATATTTCTTTCATCGTTTCATCCGTGAAGGGTTGGCCGTATTGAAAGTCCCATGCAACCGCATTAAAACATCCTTTGCACGCATGGGTACATCCGCTGACAAACAGGGATACCCGGATGCCCGGGCCGTTTGCCACATCGGTCTTCTTCAGACTGGCATAATTCATGTTGTTGCCTTTCCGTCACTGTCATTTATAAATGCAGCACTCTGGATTTGATCTCTTTGGTCTTACCTGTGTTCCAGTAATTCTCTCCCAGATAGCCGCAGGTCCTTCTGGTGACATTCATTTTGGCGTGGTCTTTGTTATGGCACTGAGGGCACTCCCACTCATTGTCATCATTGACAATGATCTCTCCGTCATATCCGCACTCGTGGCAATAGTCAGACTTGGTATTGAATTCACCATACTGAATATTCTCGTAGATGAAGCGGATCAGTTCTTCGATTGCTTCCGTATTGTGCATCAGATTCGGAATCTCAACATAGGAAATCGCGCCGCCCAGAGACTTATTCTGGAACTCACTCTCGAAGGTAAACTTTGTAAAAGCATCCACCTTCTCACGCACATCAATGTGGTAGGAGTTGGTATAATACCCCTTGTCTGTCACATTCTCAATCTCGCCGTATTTTTCTCTGTCAATTCTTGCAAAGCGATAACAAAGGCTCTCCGCGGGCGTTCCGTAGAGGGAGAACGCAATACCGGTCTCCTCCTTCCACTTTGCAGCCGCATCCTTCATGTGATCCATCACGCGAAGGGCAAATTCCTTGCCGACGGGCTCAGTATGGCTGCAGCCCTTCATCAGATAGGTCAGCTCATACAGGCCGATATAGCCCAGTGACATCGTGGAATAGCCGCCATACAGCAGCTTGTCGATTTTCTCACCCTTCTTGAGTCTTGCGATTGCACCGTACTGCCAGTGAATGGGGCTGACATCGGAAACCGTCCCGAGAAGGGATTTGTGTCTGCACATCAAAGCCTCGTAACAAAGCTCAAGTCTTTCATCCAGAAGCTTCCAGAAGACCTCCTCGTTCCCCTTCGCAAGGATACCGATCTGAGGGAGATTCAGGCTCACAACGCCCTGGTTAAAGCGCCCCTCCCATTTATAGTTGCCGTCCTCATCCTTCCAGGGGGAAAGGAAGGAACGACACCCCATACACGAAAATACATTTCCCTCATAATTCTCACGCATCTTCTTGGCGGAGATATAGTCGGGATACATTCTCTTGGCGGAGCACTGTGCCGCCAGTCTGGTGACATAGTCGTACTTACCGCCCTTCAGGCAGTTATTCTCGTCCAAGACATAGACCAGCTTCGGGAAAGCCGGCGTCACATAGACGCCCTTCTCGTTCTTGGTTCCCTGAATTCTCTGCCGGAAAATTTCTTCAATGATCTGCGCAGTCTCTTCCACATACTCATCCGTCTCGTCCAGATGCAGGAAAAGAGTCACAAAAGGAGACTGGCCGTTCGTCGTCATCAGGGTGTTGATCTGGTACTGAATGGTCTGTACCCCGGAACGGAGCTCGTCCCGCAGGCGCATTGCAACGATTTTTCCCTTGGTCTCGCGGTCAAGGGTGTCACCGAATTCCTCCTCCAGCTGGAGGGCAAACTTTTCCCTGCTCTTGCGCAGATACTTGCCGAGATGCTTGATATTGACGGACTGACCGCCGTACTGGTTACTTGCCACAGCCGCAATGATCTGTGTGGTGACGGTGCAGGCTACCTGAAAGCTCTTGGGTGATTCAATCATCTTGCCGTTGATGGATGTACCATTGTCCAGCATGTCCTTAATATTGATCAGACAGCAGTTGAAAATGGGCTGGATAAAATAGTCCGCGTCATGAAAGTGAATCACACCGTTGTCGTGTGCCATGGAAATATGCTCCGGGAGCAGCATTCTTCTGGTGACATCCCTGGACACCTCACCTGCGATGTAATCGCGCTGGGTAGAAGCCAGCCGGGTGTTTTTGTTGGAGTTTTCCTCTGCAAGTTCTTTGTTTTCGTTGCGTATCAGCTTCAGAATCGACTCATCGGTCGTGTTGGACTTACGCAAAAGACTTCTCTGGTATCGGTAAACCATATACTTTTTCGAAATGGCATACTTATTCGCCGCTACCAGATGCTGCTCGATAATGTCCTGCACATGCTCTACCGTCTGCAGTTCCTTTCCTTCCGCTTTTACAGCCTCCAAAATCTGCGCGATCAGCTCCTCACCCACTCTGTCCTTCTCTTCGACCTCTTGATTTGCCTTCTGAATCGCCGCAATGATCTTCTCTTCCTCATACGGTACCACTCGTCCGTCTCGCTTCTGAATCTTCATCTCGCCCCATACCTTTCGTTATCCGCCCCGGGAAAATTGCTTCTGACACAATGATTTAAAACGAGCATACCGCCTCGTTCCGACATGCAGGTAACATCATTTCCCCGCAGTTGCCTGATGTATCACGCCATACAGACAGCTGTGATACAGAAAAAGGCCGCATCCTCAATCAGATGCGGCCATGCACTATATCTTGTGTCAGTTCTCGTTTTTCGCACTAAATGCATCTACATCTTGTATAAACATTATAGTAGAGCACAGGGCAAAAAGCAAGAGCAAAATGTTTTTTTCGAAGATTTATCTTTTGATCTCGATATCTCCGCTCGCGGTTGTGACACGAAGCTGCAGATAGGGTTCTGCGCCGACATTGCCAACTGCATGTTTTCCGTGTTTTACATAGTCCACATGCTCGTCGGTATGAATACCGTCACAGAAGGTGCTGATGTCACCGCTTCCGGTATTCAGGGTCATCTGTACACTCGCTCCGGCGGGGAGAGTGACCTCCACATCACCGCTCGCAGCACCGCACTCTAGCGTCCTCGCTGCATCCGTCACCGTCACTTCGATGTCTCCGCTGGCGGTATGGAAGGTGCCGTCGCCCTCCAGAATCTCGATCTCCACATCACCGCTCGCTGAGCTCTGGGTAATGGTACCCGTTACCTGCTTGATGGAAACATCGCCGCTCGCGGTACGAACCTGACAATTGCCGCAGATGGTGTTGAAGTTCACATCACCGCTTGCAGTATTGAAGGTAATATCACCGCTTGCAATCACACCGACAATATCACCGCTGGCCGTTCTGAAGGTCTGCTTTGCTGCGCCCAGCTTATCCAGGGCAATATCTCCCGATGCCGTAATCGCGCTGAAGGCACTCAGACTGTCAGCCAGACTCTCGGGCAAATACATTTTGATGACACCTCTTCTGTGAATACCTATCACTCTGGTACCATACTGAAGCTTCAGCTGTCCGCCAACCAGGGAATACTCCAGCTTCTGCTCCGGCAGGGGAGCCTTGTTGTAATACTCCTGAATCAGGATATCCCCGTCCGTCGTGGTGTGCACTTCCAAATCCACGGGAGAATTCTGAATCTCGGCCACGATTTCTGTGATTCCGTCCGGCGAAAAATGTCTCTCGTTGTAGAGAACCTTGTCGGTATACTCTCCCTCTTCGGTCTGCATGCTCATCCCGACAGTGCTGATGATCTGCTTGATGCTGGAAGAAATATTGTCCCAGATTCCGCTTGCCATGATGGTATCGATGGCATCCTTTGCCTGATGTCCGATATTCTTAGCCTGCTTCTCGATGTATTCTCCCTGCCACTTCCAGTATTCTGCTGATTTCTCCCAGTATTCACTGCGCTTTCCCTCAGGGTTCTCTCTTTCAGGATCCTTTGCAGCGCCATTCTGAATCTTCAGATCCTCCAGAAGCTCCTTCACATCACCGATAGAAGCCATCACCATGGTGTATGCCTGCTCCTCGCTGAAGCCTCTTGCAAGAAGATCACTGTATTTTTCTTCGGCATTGGAGGTCATTTCCTCTTTTAGCTCACGGGCTTCCTGTGTATCAGGCGCACCCTGAAAGAGTGCTTCGATTTCCTCTCTGATTTTGTCCTTCATAATGAATCTCCTTCCTGCGCAAGTCTGCGCATCCCCTGCTATACTAATAATCTGTCAATCATTTCCTTGGCCGCAAGCCATTCGTTTTTGTACTGCTGATATACTTCTCTTCCCTTTTCGGTAATGGAATAGTACTTCCTCCGCGCGCCGACTTCCTCGTCCCCCCAATAGGTAGTGACAAGTCCATCCTTCTCCAGTCTGCGGAATGCCGTATACAGGGTTGCATCCTTTAACTCAACATGATCCTGCGTCTTTGACATGATCTCCTTGTTAATTAAATACCCGTAGCTGTCATGCTCCACCAGGCTTGCCAGTAGTATTGTGTCCGTGTTTCCCCTTAAAAGATCCGATGTAATAGACATCTTTCCACCATCCTTTCCATCCTTGATGTTCTGATTTCGATACTGCCTCGCAGCCGGTACTGCTCTGCCCCTATCCCGCTTTGTCCATTATGCCGGTGCTGTCATGGTATTCGGATACGCTCGAAGGCGCATGGCGTTCGGAGTCGCATTCCGATACCGTCAGTGCATTCGAGCCATTCTTCCGTAGGCGTCGCGGTGATCATACCGAAATGCCAATCCTTCGGCACACTCGAATCCTTCTTCTGAAATCGTCGCGGTGATCGGGTCATACTTCTCCTGCTGCTATGGCATATCACTTCTTACAAGATACAAAATATCACAATATACCTCGCGTGTCAATGTATATATTTTATTTTTATATTTTGTTTAGAAATATATATTATCTCTTTCGGATGATTGCTCCCATGTCGCCGAAAAAAATACGCGCTCACACATTCCTCGCATACACTCCCTGCCCTTCTCAATAGTCCGGTCTTCTCATGTCCGGGCAAGCTTCAGGCACCCTCCTCCGATAAAAAGTGTTACGCTGTCTTCCTCGCAGACCCGGGGCCTCCGAATTGTTTCGCGGGTCACACTTCTGATTTTCACCGTATGACATACTGCACTGCTGTGTGGCGGCAGCAAGCTCCGGATTGTTTCACACTCCGACTCCATTTTTCATATATCGTTCAAAAAGATTCATTTTTGTTGTACAGTCATACATCAATTCTATAAAGAAAGTGTCCATTTATCGCAATCAAGCCCACGTAGCCAGTCAATTGCAAGGTTAATACATCATTCTTCTCCGCAATTGTATTTTCTGTTGTACAGGTACACATCAAAAGGACGAAATACATGCTGTCTTGTTGTATTATACAATTTCAAGAAATCTCACAAGAAAAAAATCACAACAATTTAAGTAAAAATTCGCTTCTAGGTTGCAATGCATACAACAGATTCGTCACTAATCTGTGTTCAGAATGTAATGTTGAATGACTCGGTCTATTTCGCCGGTATCTAATGGTACAGACGATGTTTCTTCTGTAATGATCAGACCCTCCCCGAGATAGATTCCCGCCTGTTGGTATTCTCTCATACGCTGCACGGAATGATTGGCATATTCCTGACCATCCATCATCCCTCGGTGTTCCCAATATATCTCTCGTCGTTTTCTGATGTTAAGAACAGTAAAGTCCGGATAGATCTTCTTTTCCCCGGATAGCCACACAGGGCACTCGTATTTATAAGGAATCTGAAGATCATACAGACGATTTGCAATAATCAGCTCGGATTTTGAGCGAACCGGCTCTCCCTTATTTGTGATGAAAACAGGAATCGTCCCTGAAATCAGCTTTTTATCATAGGCAGTTTCCGACCATGCTTTGATATAGTCAGCGTCAGAGGTATCGACAGGTTTCAGATGTTTCCTGATCTCCTCCGGTTGTTCAGAGAATAAGCCTCGGATCTTGTCTTGTGAAGGTTTGCAATTTCTCAGAAATTTTTCGATAGAATCCATTTCGCTTCTTAGCAGTCTCAAAACCTCCTGCATATACTTTTTCTGCAGATATATTTGAATGGTATCCGTCTGTCTCTTTGACAGGTATTCGCCACAGCTTTGCCCGGACTGCTTTCTTAGATAATACTGCACATATCCCCTGTTCCGAATCACATGAATGCTTCCTTCAGGATACTTAACCAGTGTCTTTTCCAGTTCTGCCCGCATCCTGTATAATTCATCATATCTTCTTTCGGCTTCCTGATAAAGTTCTGTAGAGCTCAATGTCGCTTTTTTCGTAATAAGCACCTCCTCTGTTTTTGTCTCTGCCGGTTATTTCTCTGCCAGTTTTTGTCTTGTGTTTTGTCTTATTCTTTGGCTTGGGTTTTGTCTAGGGTCCCGGGCTTGGTCTTTGTCTTGTTGTTTTATCTTGGGTTTTCGCCATAATCTTTGACTCGAGTCTTTGTCCTGGTCATCGCTTTTGTCTTAGCTAAGTTTTTGTCTTGATCTTGATCCATTGTCTCCTTTCTTATCTCGTTTTTAGCCCGATCTGTTTCCTTCTTGATGACCTTCTTTATCTGTCCTCTATATCGGATTCCTTTATCTGATTCCTTTATCTGATTCCTTTTTCTGCCTTCTCTATGCATCTTCCATATCTGACTTTTTACCCGGTTCCTTTTTTTCTTCATCTGATTTCTTTGCAAATAGTTACCTTAGGCCGTGTCCTCCCCCCTTTGTTTCAATCTGTACCGCATAGATGAGTAATTCATCTGAATTTGTTGTACAGCGAACAATAGTATTACGTTTTTTACCTGCAATAATTGTAAATAGGATAGTCGTATGGAATGCTGTAACTTGAGCTTTTATTAATAAATGGATTAGTAGCAGATTGGTTGTACAAGAATGCAATAAATATGAATAAATCTAGACTAAGTATTGTAAATAGCCGGCTATTTAACTTGATTAAGATGGATTTTACAACAATCAAAAATAGAAAAAAGAATTCTGTTGTATGAAATACAACAAATACAGAATTTTATGATGGTTAACCTATCATGAGAGTGTTGCGACAGGCTTTGCATGCCCCGGCGAAGCATGCTTCGCCGGGGCAGACGCTTGTTTTCCTGCTGAACATGCACATACGCGTTCTGCACAGAAACATGCAGAACGCGTATCATTGTGATTTCATATTCGTATCAGCGATGCCTTATCGTATTCCGGCAGGCATCAGCTCTGTAATAACCGGTTTACTTCTGAGCGACATCCTTCATGGAAAAGCTGATTCTGCCCATCTTGTCCTTGCCGAGGCAGACTACGGTAACCACATCACCGAGTGTCAGGACATCCTCAACATGGTTGATTCTCTCCTTCGCAATCTTGGAGATATGAACCATACCCTCCTTACCGGGAGCGAACTCAATGAATGCGCCGAACTCCTTGATGCTTACGACCTTGCCCTTAAAGATCTGGCCTTCTTCGAACTCGGTAACGATGATCTTGATCATCTCGACAGCCTTGTCCATCATAGCCTTGTCGGTTCCGCATACGGATACCTTGCCGTCGTCGGTAATGTCGATCTTCACGCCGGTGCGGGCAATGATCTCGTTGATGGTCTTACCGCGCTGACCTACTACCTCACCGATCTTCTCAGGATCGATCTGGATGGAGATGATCTTAGGCGCATAAGGACCAACCTCAGGTCTGGGAGCTGCGATTGCGGGCTTCATGCAGGTATCCATGATGAAGATTCTTGCCTCACGGCATCTTGCAATAGCGCCTTCTACGATAGGTCTGGTCAGGCCGTGGATCTTAATATCCATCTGGATTGCCGTGATACCTTCGGTGGTACCGGTTACCTTGAAGTCCATGTCTCCGAAGAAGTCTTCCAGACCCTGGATATCGGTAAGCAGTACGAAATCATCATCGGTCTCACCGGTCACAAGACCACAGGAAATACCTGCAACCATCTTCTTGATGGGAACGCCTGCAGCCATCAGGGACATACAGGATGCACAGGTAGAAGCCATGGATGTGGAACCGTTGGACTCGAAGGTCTCAGATACGGTACGGATCGCATAAGGGAATTCCTCTTCGCTGGGAAGTACGGGAATCAGTGCTCTCTCAGCGAGTGCGCCGTGTCCGATCTCACGTCTTCCGGGTCCTCTGGAGGGCTTGGTCTCACCTACAGAGTAGGAAGGGAAGTTATAATGATGCATATATCTCTTGCTGACTTCGTTCTCATCGAGGCCGTCAAGCTTCTGCTGGTCGGAAAGAGGAGCCAGGGTACATACATTACAGATCTGCGTCTGTCCGCGGGTGAACATCGCGGAACCATGAACGCGGGGAATCAGATCAACCTCTGCGGAAAGAGGACGAATCTGGGTGATCTCACGGCCGTCGGGACGCTTGTGATCCTTTAAGATCATCTTACGCACGGTCTTCTTCTGATACTGATATACTGCCTCGCCAAGGATAGCAAGCCAGTCTTCCTTGTCAGCAAAAGCCTCGGCAAGCTTATCGGTGATCGCACGAATGTTGCCCTCACGGGTCTGTTTGTCATCGGTAAATACGGCAGTTTCCATCTCTTCGGGAGTTACGATCTTCTTCATCTCCTCGAACATTTCTGCAGGGATTGCGCAACTGGTGTACTCGTGCTTTGCCTTGCCGCACTCAGCAACGATCTTGTCGATGAAAGCAATAAGGGTCTGATTGATCTCATGAGCCTTGTAAATTGCCTCGATCATCTTAGCTTCGGGCACTTCGTTTGCACCGGCCTCGATCATGATCACCTTTTCTCTGGTAGATGCAACGGTCAGGTTCAGATCACCGACCTTCCACTGCTCCTGGGAAGGGTTCACGATCAGTTCGCCGTCGATCAGTCCCATCTGTGTCATTGCGCAGGGACCGTCGAAGGGAATATCGGAAATGCAGGTTGCCACAGCAGCACCGATCATAGCCACGAGCTCGGGACGGCACTGAGGGTCAACGCTCATTACCATGGTATTCAGGGTCACATCATTGCGGTAATCCTTGGGGAAAAGGGGACGCATGGGTCTGTCGATGACACGGCTGGTAAGAATGGCGTTCTCGCTTGCCTTACCCTCACGCTTGTTAAAGCCTCCGGGAATCTTGCCCACTGCATACATTTTCTCCTCATACTCTACGCTCAGGGGGAAGAAATCGATTCCCTCTCTGGGCTTCTCGGATGCCGTTGCAGTACACAGTACCGTGGTGTCACCGTAATGCATGAATGCGCATCCGTTCGCCTGCTTACCCACACGATTGATATCGATCTTCAGGGTACGTCCGGCAAGTTCCATTTCATAAGTCTTGTACATAAATTCCTCCATTCCGTCGTATCATACGACAATTTATTTCCTGGAACAGAAGACACCGAAACTACTGAAAAATCCATGTCTGCGACATACACTTTTCAGCGGTCTCGGGGCTTTCTTCTGCTCCCCGGTAACTGGTTTGGGTCGAAAAAACCATATCCTTACTACACACAACAAGCGGAAGCGCCCTTGGGGGACTGCCTTCCGCTCATGCTTACTAGGATATTACTTTCTCAGACCAAGCTTCTCAATCAGAGCACGATATCTCTCGATATCCTTCTTCTTCAGGTACTCCAGAAGACCACGTCTCTGACCTACCATCTTCAACATACCGCGGCGGGAATGATGATCCTTGGGATTCTCCTTCAGGTGCTCGGTGAGCTCCTGGATTCTTGCGGTCAGGACTGCAACCTGTACCTCAGGTGAACCGGTATCGCCTGCAGTTCTTGCATACTCGTTCATGATAGCTGTTTTCTTCTCTTTAGAGATCATTTCTTTTTCCTCCTAAAATTTTTCTTTTCACCAGACACTAAGCAGCGGTTGGAGTGTCCGAATGCTGGGTGTCGGCAATTCATACTTGGATATCATATCATATCCCATGCAAATTGTAAATAATGAATTGAAAAAGTTTCGGAACTCATGCGAAATGAATTCCGAAACCCTGATCACCTCTTAATCCTTCAGATAGGATACGCATTTTACCGGCGTTCTGTAGTTGTATTTGCTGATCTTGATGCCGGACTTGGGGTTGCTCGCGTGGATCACCTTTCCGCCGCCGATATACATAGCGACATGGTTGATGGTACCGGAGCCGTTCGCATAGAATACCAGATCGCCGGGCTGAAGCTCGGACGCCTTGATCTTCTTGCCTTCGTTTGCCTGTGCCCTGGAAGAATGACTCAGCTTCACACCATACTTTTTGTAAATGCTCATGGTGAATCCGGAACAGTCAGTGCCCTTCGTCAGGCTGGATCCTCCCCATACATAAGGATTCCCCAGGAACTGCTTCGCATACTCAACCATCTCTACACGGACATCGGACACACCGGCGCCGTAGAGCAGTTCCGACATCGTAATCGCTGTTGCCAGCTTGTTTTCCACCACTGCATACTCCGCAGCAACATACGCCTCATCGCTGTCGATGGAGACCTTCAGCCAGTCATCCACCGTCTCAATATACTCCAGTTCTTCCCCCTTCGGAACCTGGGTCAGAATACTTGCCTCCATATCGGGAGCAACACGGACATTCAACCCATCGGTCTGTACGACCGCCACCGTCTGCACAAGTTCATTGGCCCGCATCTTCGCCTCGGGGCCTGTCAGAAGGTATTCCAGGCTGACATAGCCTTCCACCTCGCCGGATACGATATGTGCCCAGCCGTCGACACTCTCCAGCACCTCGCAGGCGGAATCCTTGGGCATCTTGCCCACAAGCTTGCCGTCTGCAGCGGGAACGGCCCTCACATTCAGGTTGCCCTTCTCAACATTGGCAATACCGATATTGGTATAGCCCCAGAAGGATCCCTTGGTCTGCTCTGCGAAGGTAATGAACTCCTGGTCGGAAAGTCCTGCCTCAAAAAAGGATGCTATTCCTGCTGTCGGCATAATGCTGCCGGAAGCGGCATCCGCCTCAACAGTCCCCGCCGTGAACACCATGAGCAGGGCTGCGGAAAGACATGTCAATTGTTTTGCAAATCTATGAAAACGCATCATGTGAAACCTCAAAATATATATGTATGGTTACAAATCTGTTACAAAATTATTACACAATAAATTATACTGGGAGCGCCCGTATGTGTCAACCGCTTACAGAAAATTCCGGTCAGAAAGATTGACAAAAAAAAGCTCCCGTTTTTGGTAAAAGTTCCTTGCCAAAAACGGGGGGCTGTCATAGTGCTTTGTTACTGGTTATCGGCCGCTTCCGCTTCCTTCTCTGCATTGGCAACCGCAAATGCGATGTTGGTCGCATGATCTGCCACTCTCTCCAGTCCGGATACGATATCAGAGAAGATCATCCCTGCCTCGGGGGAACACTCACCCCTCGTCAGTCGAATGACATGACACTTCTGCAGGGAACGCTCCATATCGTCCACTTTATCTTCCAGATCCACAACATCCTGCATATGGGACTCATCGCCCTTCACAAACATCTCGATGGAGTAACGAATCAGGGTGTTGACCATCTCCAGCATCTCTCCGAGCTCGTGCTGCGCCTCCTTGCTGAAGGATAGGCCTTCCTCCTTGCGCTGTCTGGCTGCGTCTGCGATATTCTCCGCATGGTCGCCGATCCGCTCAATGTCGTTGGCGACATGGAAAAGGGCACCGATGGTCTTTAAGTCTTCGATCGGCAGTGTCGTCTGGTTGATTTTCACGAGATATCCCGTGATCGCATGATTCAGGAAATTGATATTTTTCTCAACCTCGTATACTTCCTCAATGTCCTCCTCGTCCAGCGTCACCAGCGCATTCATGGCGCGGTTGAGATTTTCGGACGCCAGGGAAGCCATGCGGTCAAGCTCCTTCACAACCTCAAACACAGCAGTCGCAGGGTTGAAGACAACCTTGTCTCCGATGTATTTGAGCTGATTGCTTTCTCTGTAGCCGACCTTCTTGTCTTCGCCGGGAACGCACAGGCAGGACAGCTTTACGATCCATCCCGCAAACGGGAACAGAACGATTACCTGGAAAATCTTGATCAGGGTATGCGCATTTGCAACGAAACGACCGTTGTCTGCCGAGATGGACTGGATCAGTCTGATCACGGGTGCTTCCGCCACAAACAGGATCACATACAAAAGCACGGTACCGATGACATTGAACCAGAAGTGAATCAAAGCAGCCTTCTTCGCATCCTTCTTACCTGCGAGAGAGGCAAGCAGTGCAGTGGAGCATGCTCCGATGTTACATCCCAGAATAATATAGAGTGTGATGGGCAGCGCCAACAGATCCTGGTTTGCAAGCAAAAGGACAATGCTGACCGTCACGGAAGAGCTCTGAATGATGGATGTCAAAAGCAGTCCGACCAGAGTCGCCATGAAGGGATTTTTCAGAGAGCCCAGAAGATTTACCACTGCAGGGACATCTCTCATGGCTGACATGGAGCTGGACATCGTGCTCAGGCCCAGGAATAGAACACCAAAGCCGATGATGATATCGGCAAACTCCTTCACCTTATCATTTTTCACAAACATCACCATCAGCACACCCACCAGCAAAATCACCGGCGCATACGCTGAAAGGTTGAAGGAAACCAGCTGCGAAGTAATGGTCGTACCGATGTTGGCACCAAAGATAACGCCTGCTGCCTGATACAGATTCATCAGTCCGGCATTTACGAAGCTGACGACCATAGCCGTACAGGCTGAGGACGACTGTATGATACCGGTAAACACAACGCCCACAATCATACCGGACAGGCGGTTCGTGGTAAAGAACTCCAGAATTCGACGAAGCTTCGCTCCGGCTACCTTTTCGATCGAATCGCTCATCACTCGCATACCGAACAGGAAAAGGCCTAAACCTCCCGCCATTGACAGGATAATTTTCGTTACATCAACTGTAGTATTCATCTCTTTATTCCTTTAAAATGTGAGACATTTTATCATAGCAAGAACTATTGTACTAGACCCGCGGAAAACTATCAATAGTAATTTCGCCAAAAGACAGGCGATTTCCCGCTCTCCCGACAGCAATATCATCATGAACACAGGCGATCAGGGCGTCCATCGTCTCAAATTTCCGCTCCGGACGTCTGAATTCCCACAGATATACCTCAATCTCCGCGCCGTAGATATCCCTGTCAAACTCATAGAGAAAGGTCTCCACGCCGCAGACAGCCTTCTTTTCGACGGTCGGCTTGCATCCCACATTGCTGATGCCGTTATACATCACGCCGTCCACTTTCACAGAGGATAAATACACTCCGTAGGGAGGAAGAAGCTTGCTCTCGGGAGGGTATATATTAACGGTGGGAAAGCCGATGGTTCTTCCGAGCTGTCTGCCGTGCGCCACGGTACCGCTGATGCAGTAAGGCACGCCCAGCAGACGGCGGACCTTCTCCATCTCCCCTTTTTCCACAAGTGTTCTCACATAGGTGGAGCCCGCTTCCACGCCGTCCACACAAATCTTATCAATCACCCTGGTCTGAATTCCAAGATGTACGCCCATCTCCTGCAAAAGCTTCGAGTTTCCTGCCCCCCTGTCCCCAAAGGAAAGATCAGGGCCTGCCGCGACAAACCGCGCCCGCATTCTCTCGTGCAGGATCTCCCGCACAAACTCCTCCGGCGGGATGGACGCCGTCTCTTTTGTCATCGGAAACTCAATCAGGATATCCACGCCCAGGGCTTCGAACAGTTTCCTCTTTTCCTCCCTGGTCGTCAGTTCTTTTCCGTCGGATGCTCCAAAGAGTACCGCGGGTGCGGGATCAAAGGTAAACACACAGGCGGCAAGCCCCTGCGCTTTTTTCGCACAAATCTCCTGCAGCAGTTTCCTGTGGCCGATATGAATCCCGTCAAACTTACCGATGGCAACCGCGGTGTCACGGTCCAGATAAAAT
Source organism: Acetatifactor sp. (assembly GCA_016293615.1). GTDB lineage: Bacteria > Bacillota > Clostridia > Lachnospirales > Lachnospiraceae > Acetatifactor. The sequence continues at coordinate 26,779 of JAEDDX010000013.1, read as the reverse complement.
AAGGAAGTATTTGTAATGATCTCCAAGGTGTTATCACTCTTTCTCCAAAAACATTTTCACAGGCTTATACTGCTTTCTCTCCGGCGCATACGCATAGATTCCCGCGAAGGATCCGTCCGGAAAATAGATCCGCACCTGCTCTCCCGCCGCATAAGTGATTCCTTCCGTCGTCTGCGCGGGGAGAAAAGGATTGCCGTTTTCGAGGAGCTTCACCGCCGCCCCGCTCACATGCAGGGCCGGGCAGTCCGCAAACACACAGTCTACGGCAATTACACAATCCATGACTCTGCCGGCATCCTTCAGGGACTGGAGCTGCCCCAGTGTCAGGGTATCTTCTATGCCAAACCGCCCCACCCCGGTACGTCTGAGACTCTGCATCGTTCCGCCGCAGCCAAGCTTGTCCCCGATGTCCGCGCAAAGGGTTCTGATATAGGTGCCCTTGGAGCAGGCCACCCTGATTTTCACGACCGGAAGGTTCATTTCCAGAATCTCCAGCTCACGGATGCTGACCGGGCGCGCTTTTCGCTCGATCTCCCTGCCTTCTCTGGCAAGCTCGTACAGCTTCTTGCCGTTCACCTTCAGTGCGGAATACATCGGCGGCACCTGCAGATACTCACCGACAAAGGAGGCGATCGCCTCTCTCACCTTTTCTTCGCTTACGGTAACCGGTCTTGTGGTAAGCACTGTTCCGGTCGTATCCTGCGTATCGGTCGTCGTTCCCAGCAGAAGCTCGGCGACATATTCCTTGTCATGGTCCGTCAAAAGGTCGCACAGCTTTGTGGCGCTGCCGAGGCAGACGGGCAGGACGCCCGTAGCCGCGGGATCCAGTGTTCCGGTATGTCCGATTTTTCTCTGTCCGCAGATTCCCCTCATCTTCGCCACGACATCGTGGGAGGTAAATCCGGGCTCTTTATCAATAATGATAATTCCGTTTATCATGCCTTCACCATCTGCTTTTCAATTTGGGCGGAAAGATTGTTGATGCAGTCATGGAAGGTACCCCTCATGGTGCATCCGGCTGCCCTCATGTGACCGCCGCCGCCAAAGTATGTACAGACTTCCGCCGCATTCACCCTCTCATCGGTGCGCAGACTCACCTTGTACTCCATCACATCGGTCTGATACATGAATACCGCGCAGCTGATCCCCTTGATATTGCGCAGCTGATTCACAATACCATCCAGATCCTTCGGGGTAGCCCCGTAGAAATCCATGGTCTTTTGCTCGATCACGCTGACGATACAGGTATTGTCCATAAAACGGATGCTCTCCATCAGCGCACGGCCCATGATCTGGCTCTGTACATAGTTTTTCTGATAAAAGGTCTCTAAGATCAGCCTGGAAAAATCCACGCCGTAAGCGATCAGTTCTCCGCCCTTTCTCATGGTGTCGGGCGTGGTATTGGAGTATTGGAATACGCCGGTGTCGTGAATCATACCGACATACAGAGCGGTCGCAATGTCCCTGTCCAGTTTATCCTTGTCCATCAGATCATACAAAACCTCACAGCAGGAACCGATCTCGGGTCTCACCCAATTGACCGTTCCCGTCCCGGCATTGCTGACATGATGATCTATATTGATTGTCTTCTTGGCCGCACGGAAGTATTTTTCGCAGTCCCCGAGTCTGTCCGCGCCGCAGTCAAGTGCAAAGAATACATCAAAGGCTTCCTCCTCGGGAAACGCGGAGTTGATTTCATCAAATCCTTTGATCTTAGCAAAAATCGCGGACGGTTTTTCCAGATAGACGCAAACACTCGCATCCGGCAGACACTTTTTCAGATACATCCAAAGTCCGAGCGTAGAGCCCACGCAGTCTCCGTCCGGTCTGATGTGCCCTCCGATACCGATTCTGTTTGCGCCTTCACATTCTTTTATAATATCTATCGTCATAAGAACCCTCGTTTTCCATATGAAAAGGATACCCGAAGGAACATGGTGACTCCTTCGGGATCCCCCGGAAAGCATTACGCTTCCGTCTCTTCTTCGGCTTCCCCGGCACTGCCTGCGTCGGAAGCAATCACTTCGTCAATCTTACGGGACATATTGACACCATACTCGATGGACTGATCCATCACAAAGGTGATCTCGGGCGTATTGCGCAGATTGATCGTCTTCGCCAGCTGTCTCTTGATATATCCGACAGCACTCCTTAGTCCCAACAGGGTATTGTTCTTCGCTTCCTCATCACCAAGCACACTGATCCATGCCTTGCAGGTCTTTAAGTCGGGAGCGACTTCCACCGCAACGACGCTGGTCCAGGGACTGATGCGGGGATCCTTGATCTCTCCGCGGATGATCTCAGCCAATACCTTCTGCACTTCCCCGTTGATACGGGTATTTTTAATACTGTTTTTTCTCATAAATTCCTTTCTGCTTCGAAACGGCAAATGTGACAAGCGGGAAGAGTGCCCCGCACTCTCCCCGGTATTGCCGTCTGACAGGTCGAAACTGCCCGATTCACGGGACTATCTGGGTACTTCGACCATAATAAATGCTTCTACCACATCATCTTCCCTGATCTGGTCAAATCCTTCAAATACAAGTCCGCATTCGTAGCCTTCCTTCACTTCCTTGACATCGTCCTTGAAGCGCTTCAGGGAAGCAAGTGAGCCTTCGTAGATCCGCTCGCCTTCGCGGCTGATACGGATCTTACAGTTTCTCTGGAAGATACCGTCGGTCACATAAGAACCTGCGATATTGCCGACCTGAGAAGCCTTGAAGATCTGACGAACGACTGCATGGCCGATCACCTTCTCCTCGAACACGGGATCCAGCATGCCCTTCATGGCAGCCTCGATATCCTCGATTGCCTGGTAAATGACGCGATACAATCTGACATCGACGCCCTCGCGCTCAGCGGTTGCCTTCGCGGTTGCATCGGGTCTGACATTGAATCCGATGATGATGGCGTTGGAGGCACTGGCAAGCGTTACGTCGGACTCGTTGATGGCACCTACACCGCCGTGGATGCACTTAACGACAACTTCCTCGTTGGTCAGCTTCGTCAGAGACTGTTTTACCGCCTCTACGCTACCCTGTACGTCAGCCTTGACGATCAGGTTCAGTTCCTTCAGGTTGCCCTCCTGAATCTGGGAGAAGAGATCGTCCAGGGACATCTTGGCCTTGGTCTCCTCCAGCTTTCTCTCCTTGTTCTGTGCCAGATAGGTCTCTGCGTAGGACTTTGCCGTCTTATCGTTCTCATGTGCAAGGAATACCTCACCTGCGCTGGGAACATCCGAAAGGCCCAGGATCTCGACGGGTGTGGAGGGAGTCGCTTCTTTGACTCTTCTACCCTTGTCGTCGATCATTGCCCTTACCTTACCATGGCAGGCACCTGCGGAGATGAAATCACCCACATGCAGAGTACCCTTCTGCACCAGAACGGTGGCAACGGGACCGCGTCCCTTATCCAGCTCCGCCTCGATGACCAGACCTCTAGCGCGTCTCGCGGGATTCGCCTTCAGCTCCAGAATGTCAGCGGTCAGCAGGATGGTCTCAAGCAGGTCCTCAATACCCTCGCCGCTCTTAGCGGATACGGGAACGAACTCTGTGGTCCCGCCCCAGTCGGTGGAAATCAGCTCGTACTCGGTCAGCTCCTGTTTTACTCTCTCGATATTTGCGGAAGGCTTATCGATCTTATTGACTGCGACAACGATTTCGATGCCTGCTGCCTTCGCATGATTGATCGCCTCGACGGTCTGAGGCATTACGCCGTCATCGGCTGCGACCACAAGGATTGCGATATCGGTGGAATTTGCACCACGCATACGCATTGCAGTGAACGCTTCGTGTCCGGGCGTATCGAGAAAGGTGATCTTTCTGTCGTTGACAGTAACAGTATAGGCACCGATATGCTGGGTAATACCGCCGGCTTCCTTATCGGTTACATTGGTCTTTCTGATGGCATCCAGAAGGGATGTCTTACCATGGTCAACATGACCCATGACACAGATTACGGGAGGTCTCTCCACGAGGTTTTCTTCCTCATCTTCTTCCTCCTTGAGGAGTTCCTCGATGACGTCGACCTTCACTTCCTTCTCACAGAGAATGTCGTATTCCATGGCGATCGCCTCGGCATCCTCATACGAGATCTCCTGGTTCACGGTCACGATACGGCCCTCCAGGAACAGCTTCTTCACGATTGCGGAAGGCTGCAACTTCATCTTGTCTGCGAGATCCTTGATGGTAATCATCTCAGGAAGGACAATCACCTTGATTACCTCTTCCACAGCCTCTTCCTTTTTCTTCTCGGGCTTGATGAAGCGTCCGGGTTTGTTCTTAGCAGCCTCGTCTTCCTCGTACATGTAATCCTTCTTGGATCTCTTGTCCTTCTCCTGGCTGCTTGCGCGTCTCTTATCTTCCTCGCGCTTCTTCTCGATATCCTTAGCGGGCGCTACATCGCCGCCGAAACCGCCTCTGTTCTGGCTCTTATCTCTGAAGCCGCCCTGGCCTCCTGCGTTTCTGTTGTCACGGGGTGCACCGTTAAAGCCGCGATTGCCGCCCTGTCCGCTGCCAGGTCCTCTCCATTCGCCCCTGCCGCCTTCTGCGCCGGGTCTTGTGCCTCTCTGAAAACCGTTCTGGGGTCTGTCACCCTGAGGTTTTCCCTCACGATTGCCCTGGTAGCCGCCCGTGCGTCCGTCGCGATTGCCCTGATAGCCGCCGGTGCGTCCGTCACGGTTGCCCTGATAACCGCCGCTGCGACCGTCGCGGTTACCCTGGTAGCCGCCCGTGCGTCCGTCCTGAGAGCGATTGTCCCTGACGGGTCTGTCGCCCTGAGGTCTGCCCTCGCTGGCATTTCTGTCCCTGATCGGTCTGTCCTGTCTCTCCTGTCTCTCCGGTCTGTCCGATGTGGGTCTTGCCGGTGCCTGTACTGCGGGCTGCGCCTGCGCGGGCTTCTGCGCAGCGGGCTGCTGTGCAGGCTGTACCGGTGCGCTCTTTACCTCCTGCGCCTCTGCCTCGGGACGCGCCTTCGGCTGGGGCTTGGAAGAAACCATCTGTACGGAAGGCGTCGGGGAAGGAGGGGTAAGCGGTTTGATGGGAGTGCGTACAGTCTGGGTCTGACCGGGTTGCTTTCTGTCTCCGAATCCTCCGCGTGCAGGCTTGCCCTGCGCTCCCTGCCCTGCGCCCTGGCCGTAACGGCCTGTGCTCTGGCTGCCCTGAGGTCTGCCCTGGCCGCCCTGTGCCGGACGCTGCCCGGGCATTTTGGAATTGGCGTTGTTTACAAAAATGATTGTCTTTTTCTTTTTAGGCACAGCACCCTTATCTCCCTGTGCGGGAGCGGTGTTTTCCACTGTGTCAGCCTTTGCCGGTTTCTCTGTTGAAATCTGCTTGTTCTCTTCCTTCACAGGCTGAACATCCTCCTTTGTTTTGATTTTTTCCGTCACTGCCGCAGGCTTTTCCGCCTTTGTGAAGGCCTTTCTCACGGTATCAGCGACTGCATCCTCTACCGAACTGCTTGCAGACTTGGCCTCGATGCCCTTCTCCTGCAGGTAGCCCAATATATCCTTACTTGATTTATCCAGTTCTTTTGCGAGTTCATGAATCCTAATTTTCGCCATGCTTTCCTCCATTATTTCAAAAACGGCTGCTGTGATGCCTCAATGCTTCTGCGGACGGCTTCTGCCAACCCTGCGTCACATATGCCGATTGAAGCCCTTTCATCCTTTCCGATGGCATGCCCCAGCTCCTCTTTCGTTCCGTAGGTAACGACGGGCACTTCATAAAAGGAACATTTGTCGGCAAATAGCTTAGCAGTGTTCGGAGACGCATCCTCCGCTATCATGATCAACATGGCGGAGCCCTTCTTTATTGCCTCCAGTGTCTGTAATTCTCCACTGACCAGCCTGTGTCCTCTCATAGCAATTCCCAAAAGCGAAAATACTTTATTCTGCTTCAAGATGGTCAAATTCCTCCTCCAGCATGCTGTAAACCGAAGCAGGTATGCTCATCTTAAACGAGCGCTCCAGGCCTTTGTTCTTTGCTGCTTTTTTCAGACATTCCCTGTCCCTGCATATATATGCTCCTCTGCCGTTCTTTTTGCCTGTGGCATCCAGACAGATCTGATCTTCCGCCGTTCTGAGGACCCTGATCATGTCCTTCTTTCCCTTCATCTCACCGCAGCCCACACACTGCCGCAAAGGAATCTTTTTTGCCATATACCATTACTCCTCAACAGTCTCGTCGCTGTATTCGCCCTCTTCGTACTCCTCGTACTCGTCCTCATCCATGTAGTCCTCGTAACGGAAGCCGGGTGCATCCTTCGCCTGGGTCTCAGACTTGATGTCGATCTTGTATCCCGTCAGTCTTGCGGCAAGTCTTGCATTCTGACCTTCCTTACCGATTGCAAGAGACAGCTGATAATCGGGAACGACCACCTTCGCGGTCTTCTCTTCGGGATCTGCAAATACTGCTACGATCTTAGCGGGGGAAAGTGCGTTCTGAATCAGCAAGCCGGGGTTCTCATCCCAGTTTACGATATCGATCTTTTCACCGCGAAGCTCTTCCACGATCGCGTTCACTCTCGCACCGTTCATGCCGACACAGGCTCCGACCGCATCCACATCGGGATTGTTGCTCCATACCGCGATCTTGGTACGGTTTCCTGCTTCTCTTGCAATGCTCTTGATCTCAACGGTACCGTCCTTGATCTCAGTCACCTCTGCCTCAAACAGTCTCTTGACAAGCTCCGGATGCGTGCGGCTGACATTGATGCGGGGTCCCTTGGGCGTACTCTTGACTTCCAGAATATATACCTTGATACGCTCTGTGGGCCTGAATACTTCTCCTTTTACCATCTCGCTCTCATTGAGCATAGCGTCTGCCTTGCCGAGATTGATGCTGATGTTCTTACCGATATAGCGCTGAACAACACCGGTGACAACGTCCTTCTCCTTCTCGTAATACTGGTTATAGACAACGCTTCTCTCTTCCTCGCGGATTTTCTGCAGGATGACGTTCTTCGCATTCTGTGTAGCGATACGTCCGAACTCCTTGGACTTGATCTCCACATGAATCACATCGCCAACCTCCGCCTTCACGGAAATCTTCTTGGCATCCTCAAGAGAAATCTGCAGCATATCGTCTTCCACATCCTCTGCAGTCTCAACGACTTCCTTTTCAGCATACACCAGAAAGTCTCCTGTCTCGCGGTTGATCTCCACCTTGACATTGTCTGCCTTTCCGAAGTGGTTCCTGCATGCTGTGAGAAGAGAGTTCTCGATTGCCTCAAACAATGTTTCCTTGCTGATCTCCTTCTCCTTCTCCAGAATATCAAGTGCCTCCAATAATTCCTTGTTCATTTCTTTTCCTTGTCCTCCATTCCGGTCCTTGCGACCTCTTTTCGATATATGTTTTTCTGTTGTCTAGAAATCAAATGCCAGACGAATCAGTGCGATCTGCCCCCTGGGAAAGGTTCTCTCCTGCTCCCCATCCAAGATGGTGATGCCCGCATCGTCAAACCCTTTCAGCTCGCCGGAAAACTCCCTGCAATTCTCTACGGGCTTAAACAGCTTAATCTCCACTTCCTGTCCGATGCTGGCTGCGAGATGCTTATCCTTCTTCAGGGTTCTGCCAAGTCCGGGACTGCTCACCTCAAGAATATAGCTCTCCGCGATAAAATCCTCCCGGTCCAATGCATCCGACAATGCGCGGCTGACATTCTCACAGTCGATGATATTTACGCCCTCCGGCTTATCGATAAAGGCTCGAAGGTAGTAATCACTTCCCTCTTTGATATATTCCACATCATAGACCGATACGCCGAATGACTCGGCAATGGGAAGTAAGAGTGCCTCTGTCTTTGCTTCGTAATCTTCTCTTCTGGACATCCAAACGCCCCCCTTTTTTCTTCTGCTTTACCAGAATTTGTCCTCAACATGCAAGTAAGAGTGGCTTGCAGCCACTCTTACTCTAGTAATCATTATGAATCATATACAGTATAGTCAGCATTCTCCCAAATGTCAAGATGCTTTTTTCGTTTTTTCGCAGATTACGGATAGCGGGAATTCCCGGAGGAACAAAACGCAGTACTGCAATCACTTTAACGAAACAGCCTGATTCACAGCTCCTGTAAAAAAGATGCCTGTATTTCCTCATAAAGCCGGGGCATCCTGCTTCTTACTCCCGGTTTCCCTGCAAATTCCACAGCGTTCTCAGCCGCTCTCTGAAATTCTGAAATACTTCCCGCAAATCAGCGTTTTGATCCAAGGGTACCTTTTCTGTCCACTGAAGCCGGTTTTGAGAAGATAAAGCTGCATCAAACAGCAGTTCATCAATTTCCCGTTCCAAGCGCTGCCAGATTCTCCGGGGTTCAAATTCGGAAGCTTCTTCCCCATAGATACAGCTGCCAAGTTCAGCGTCCAGAATTGCCACCGTGGTACTCTCCTGCATCCAGTCATCCAGCTTTGCAGCAAAGGCAAGCATCTCCTCCACGGGAATCGCTCTTTCCGTATTCTCGGGATCCGGATCGTTCAAAGAAACCGTCACGCTGCATTCATCCACCTCATAAGGCATGTTCTGCTCCGGCAGAAGCCGCAGCACTTCATATCGGAAACTGTAATCTCCCTGACCGCTTCCGGCACTCAGCTTCATCAGATACTCCCGATGATTCCTGCGGACAACGAACACCATACCTTCCCCGGCCATGGACTCATTCAGCTCCTGCTCCCATCCGGCACATTTGGTGTCATACCCTCCGGTAAGTGCCCATTTCTCTTCATCATAGTAATGCTCCGTGCCGTCATAGACGCGCACAATACACACCTCGCCCCGGTTCAGCAGAGTCCGGAACTCTTCTGTACTGTCCTCCGCACAGGTCATACTTATCACGATTTCATCCTTCACTCCGTCATGGGTCAGGTCGGCAAACAGTCCGGTAAGAACCTTCTCCGGAATTTCCTCCTTTTCAACTACAGGTTCATACCCTTGCGTGTAGCGCGGCTTCAGCTGCATCCTGCCGAGGGTAAAGGTACCGTCGGCCTGATACTGCACGGGGCAGAGAACCTCAACGCTGCATTCATATTGGATCGGACCGACCACATTGGTTGCAATTCCTCCGCTGACCGCATAGAGCCACTGTCCGTCCATGTCGAAAAAGCTCTCGACATCACCAAACTCCAGGCTTTCAAACGCTGCATCCTCGCCCAGAGAGTCCAACAGTCTGTCAAGATTCAAGAAGCACGGCTCTTCGCCCGCACCATCCTCCTGAACCTGCAGATAACGACGCCACACCTGATTGCTCCTGCTGTCTGTGTAGGTCACCTGGAGTCTCTCCAGCTGCGTCAGCCGGTCTCTTAAGGTAAATTCATGGAGCACGGCCGTCTCACCGTTGACTTCTATGATATACAGCTCATCACCCGAGACGCCGGTTCCGGTCTTCATGTGGGTCTTCAGCGCATATTCCGTGTCTCCGTCTCCGTCATAATCGCCCGAAAAAAGCTGCGGAATCCACATCTGGGGAGACATCCAATGCATTCTGATCGGATAGACACTGTCCCCCACGCGGAGCACCATGGTCTGCTGACCGTATTTGCCGTAGAGTGCAGCATCCTCATTCGGAAGCTCGGACAGAAGAATGTATGCCTCTGTCTCTTCATTCGCTGCATCCCGGGATGCATCATAGGTCTGTGTAACAGAACGCAAGTCCTCCGCAGTCAGTCGCTTCAGGGAAGCATTGAGTTCTTCACATTTCGCGAACCATTCCCGATCGTTTTTCTCTCGTTCGGGACTCTTCTCCCAATAGTACTCACAGGCAAACATCGGGCTCCAGACACCCATCCATTCTGTGACACTGTAATGAACCACGCTTCCGTCTGCAAAGGTATACTCTACGATTCCTTGATCTTTCCACTGTTCCACATAGCGGCCGGTCCCGCCTTTTAGCCGAAGCAGATGCTCCACAGCGGTGACAGGCTCCTGCAGCAGCTTAAATACTTCAGGTCTTAGCGCCTGCGCCTGCAGACGGATCACATCTCGAAGCTGACTGTCCCTCCGGTAATACGGCACATCCTCCGCTTCGAGCACATGCTGTAAAAAAGGAACATTCACACGGATGGCCTGCGCAAGCGTCGTAATCTCAGGCAATATCTCATAACGGATATCCGTGATGTGGTAGCCGTCCTCCTGTCTGCAGATCTTAGCGTCCGTGCGGAAGGTAACCACACTGTAATCGGGCAGCAGACCTGCCACACTAAATTCACTCTCATAGACCTTTCCCATAGATAGGTCATTGATATTCACATCCTCAACGGTTCTGATCTGAAGCGGATAAAGTGTTTCCACTCCGTATTGTTCAAGCACCGTCGTCTCGTGTTTCCAGTGCTCCAGACAGGCATTTTGCCAGTCTTCCGGGGAGGCATAAAGCCTATCGTCCCCCATCGCTTTTTCAGGGTCTTTTTCCTGTTCGATTCCCGGCTGTTCGCTTTCACTTTCAGGCGTCTTCGTTCCATCCGACGGTCCGGTAACCAGACAGACTGCGCTGATACCGACGACGATCACGATTGCCGCTATCGCCGGAACAGGCAGCTTTCTATATCGTAAGATATTCCGGATACGCTTCTCCGTATCGCTTCTGCCGAAAGCGGCAGGCAGCAGAATCGCGCTCTCCCGCGCCGCATAGAACAGCAGAACCTTCGCATATTCCTGCCTCCTTTTTTCGGAAAACCGATCCAGCACAGCCTCATCTACGGCCATCTCGATATCACGCTGCAGCAGTCTCGCCATCACCCAGACGAGCGGATTCCACCAGTACAGGCAGAGCACACAGGTCAGGGCCAGCTTAAGAAGCGGGTCTCTCCTGCGCAGATGCATTGTCTCATGCGCAAGTATCAGTTCCCGGGACGCTTCCCTTTCACTCTCCATAAATCCAACCGGCACATACACGGTCGGATGCAGCACGCCGAAGGCAACGGGCAGTCCCGCCATATCGTGTTCCTTCACCGCATATCCGTTCTGCGTTCCCACACAGACCGCATTCCGCAATCCTCTGCGAATTCCCGCATAACGCCTCAAAGCAAGCGCCAGCGCAACGGCTGCGCCGATCAGCCACACCGCGGCAAAAACCGCCTCCGGCTTCGGGGAAAATCCCTGCCTGCTGTCGGTGTTTCCGGTACCGATCACAGCTTCCGCCACTTCAGCTGCCGCTTCCCCGTCTTCCCAAACCGCAGGCAGTTGTTCCTGCGCGGAAAGTCCGTCCCTGCCTTGTTCTGCGGCATCCTCCCGCCCTGCTTCGCCTGTCGTCTCAAGCGCCGACCGGTTCTCCTCACTGAGCCAGAAATCCGCAGGGGAATGCAGTTCGCCCAACTGCCCGTCTTCCTGTGCGACAGAGGGTTTTTCCTGTGACAGATTTCCGTTTTGGGGATTCTGTGACAGAGAAGCCTCTGCGGACACGCCCGCATCCTCCGTCTCCCGGGCCGTTCTCCAAAAAGCCGGAACCGGACCCTCTATCACAACGGGACACACCAGCCGGAGCATTGCAATCATCCACAGAAAGCAGATGAACTTTTTGGGCGCTCTTCGAAGAAGCAGGCGCAGCACCATCACTGCTGTAATGGCAACACTTCCGGCGATCGCCATCTCAAAGGCCACGCGCATTATCTCACTCATCCGGCTGCACCTCCTCAATCATTTTCCGAATCTTAACCGCTTCCTCTTCGGTAAGCTTCCGCCCCTGCAGAAAAGCTGCAAAGAAGTTCGATACGGAGCCGCCGTACGCCTTCCTAAGCAGCGCTTCCCTCTCACACTGATCCACCTGTTCCTTTTTGACCAGGGCGCTCACCATTTTATTCTCAAACAACACCACGCCCTTGTCTCCCAACCTCTTGAGCATGGTGTACACGGTAGACTTCTTCCAGTCAAAACACTCCAGACAGACCGCCGCCAGTTCCATGGCCGCGATCGGCTCCCTCTCCCAGACGATATCCATCAGACGATACTCACTGTCACTCAATTTCGCTGTCTCCTGCTCCTGCATTTTCCCTTTCTCCCTTCCAACTGCCAACTTCCTCCCGCGAGCGAATCTGCCAACCGCAATCCCCCTATACGCAAGGAAGTCGACTCGTGTAGACCACACTTTTAGTCTACACAAGTCGACCTCGTTTGTCAATACAGATTTCATTCTTTTTTTCCGAACTAACGGGCGCCCTCTCCGCTCACGATGCGGTAGTATGCTCCGGCAGTCAGTTTATAAACAAACGCATAAGCAATCCCGAACACCAGATAGATGCCGACAGTCACGAGAATCACAAAGAACAGATCTCTCATAAAGAAAAGCTGCAGGATCTTCCAGATCAGAGGGTACGCAAACACCAGATGCACGCCCGCCAGAAGTAAGGGGGCAAAAAATACCGTCAGTATCTGCGAGTTGATGCTCTTTCGGATATCCTCTTTGGTCATCCCGACCTTCGTCATGATCTCAAAGCGGGACTGATCCTCGTACCCCTCCGAGATCTGCTTATAATAAATGATGAGCACCGTCGCGAAGATAAAGATGACACTTAAGACGAGCCCTAAGAAAAACATACCGCCAAAGGTGCCGACAAACTCCTCCCTCTCCTGTGTTTTGCAGGTAGCATAGTAGGACAGACCGTCGTCATTCAGAAATCCGTGTTCGCCCAGCGTCTCCTGCTGTTCACGGAAGATGGCAACGATCTCCTCCCCGGAGGTCTCCGGCAGATCGTACGCATAACAGTAGCTCGTGCTCAGTACGGAGGTGCCGTATACATACTGATACTGTTCGAGCGGCGCAATCTGCGAAAGGTCCGAAACAATCACCACCAGTGCGGGTACGACAGAAGTCGGAATGTCGTTGCAGATGGTAAACTCCCCGTCTACCGTTCCTTTCACCGAAAACTTCACATCATTCATGACAAGCTCGTTCTGCTCATAGTCACATCGAATCGGCAGCACACAGACTTCATCGTCCCGAAGCTCGACATTCTCGCCGGTTACTTTGTTGTAATCCGCCGCTTCCACAAACATCACTTCCCGAAGAAGGTTGATGATATCCATATCGTTTCCGTTTACGGGATCATCATGAAGCTTTAGCCCATCTTCTGTCATGACTCCGATTAATATAGCATAGGGGTAAGCCACCACATTCTCTGCCTTTGCATGATGCGCTGTCAGAACCCTCTCGTATCCCGCGCGGATCTTTTCCATGTTCTCTTCGGTCAGATCAACGATGTGCGGCACATAAGGCTCAATCGTAATCTCTCTGGGATAGCGGCTGTCGATGGTTTTATTCATTCCGAAATACAGACTGCCTGTGGAGGAGAGCATGACCAACACCATGGTACTCAAGATACAGATGGAGGCCAGTCCGGCACCGTTTCTCTTCATGCGGTAAGTCATGGAGGAAACCGAAACAAAGTGGTTCTTTTTATAATAGTACTTTTTGTTCTTCTGCAGAAGCTTGCACAGCACCACAGAGCCTGCAATGAACAAAAGGTAAGTTGCAATGATGACCATGATAACCGCTACAAAAAAGAGCATCATCGCACTCAGAGGGCTCTTGATGGTGACAGCCATGTAGTAAGCGCCCGCAAGAAGCAGCGCACCGATCAGTGCGATGAACAGGTTGCCCTTGGGCGGTTTCTCTCCCAGATTCTCACTCTTTAACAGCTCCAGCGTCTTGGTTCTCTGCACGCCGATCAGGGCATTTCCCAGTAACAGGGAGAAAATGATACCGTAGATTATAAAAACCCAGCGGAAGGCTTCCCACTTCAGCGTAAAACTGTAGCCGGCAGACCGATGCAGAATGTTTGCCAGAATCAGCTCCGCCAGTTTTGAAAAGGCCACTCCCAGCACAAGTCCGCCGATCAGACCGATGCAGGCCGTCATCAGGGATTCCCAGAAAATGATCCTGCAGATTCCCTTCTTGTCCATCCCTAAGATATGATACAAGCCGAACTCCCTGTTTCTTCTGCGCACCAGAAAAGAGTTGGTATAAATCAAAAAGATCAGTGCGAAGACAGCCACCACGAACTTACCGAGATTCAGAGCCACCTTGATGTCTCCGCCGCCTCTCATGTTCTCAAGCAGCAAGCAGCAGCCTAAGCTTTGCAGGATATAGGACATCATAACCATGCCGACACAGGTCAGCAGATACGGAATGTAGAGCCTGCCGTTTTTCTTCATGCCGCTCCAGGCCATCTTCTGATAAAATCTCATATTCATGCTCTCTCACCTCCGGTCTGCAGAAGGGTGAGTGTATCCGTGATCTTCTGGTACAGCTGTTCATTCGTACAGTCTCCGCGATACAGCTGGTGAAATACCTCTCCGTCCTTGATAAACAGCACGCGTCCCGCGTGACTTGCGGCTTTGACGGAGTGCGTGACCATCAGAATCGTCTGCCCGCTCTTATTGATCTTAGCGAAAAGTCCGAGCAGTTCATCGGTTGCCTTGGAATCCAGCGCGCCGGTGGGCTCATCCGCCAGAATCATGCGGGGATTCGTGATCAATGCTCTTGCGACCGCAACTCTCTGCTTCTGTCCGCCGGAGATCTCGTAAGGATACTTTTTCAGAAGCTCCCGGATTCCGAGCCTGTCCGCAATGGGCAGCAGCCTTTCTTCCATCTCCCTGTAGCTTTTCCGGGCGAGGACTAAGGGCAGGTAGATGTTATCCTCCACAGAGAAGGTATCCAGCAGATTGAACTCCTGGAATACAAAGCCAAGCTTATCTCTTCGAAAGGCAGCCAGATTGCTGTCCTTGATCCTGCTGCAATCCATATCCTCCAAAAAGACCGTGCCCTGCGTGGGTTTATCAAGATTTGCAAGGATATTCAACAGGGTGGTTTTTCCGGAACCGGACTCGCCCATGATGGCTACATATTCGCCCTCTTCCACAGAGAAATTGACATCCCGTAATGCCTCCACCTTATTTCCGCCAAAGCGGGGGGTATATACTTTCTTCACATGCTTTACTGTCAGCAGACTCATGTTTGTTCCTCCTTCATACATAATGACTTGTTTGATTTACAGACATCATTATATTAAATGCGGCGAACCCTCTCCATCGAATCAGCTAACAGAAAGCATATCAATTCTAACAATTCTGTCACATTTACTCGAACACAAACTGTTCCCTGGGCAGTTTCAGCCGTATGGTTGTACCCTCCCCGGGAACGGAACAGGCTGTGATACCGATGCCGAGCCTGCCGCAGATCTCCCTGCACAGATACAGTCCCAGACCGCTTGCACTCTTCTCCACACGCCCGTTCTCGCCTGTGTATCCCTTTTCAAAGATTCTGGGCAGGTCCTCGGGTGCGATGCCGATGCCGGTATCCCGGATACAAAGAACGGACGGTTCCTCCGTATCAATAGAGATTGCGCCCTCCCTGGTATATTTGATCGAATTGGAGATGATCTGTTCCAGCACAAAGGTCAGCCATTTGTCATCCGTCACAATGGTATCAGCCGACACATTCAATTCCAGCCGGATGCCCCGTCCGATAAACTGACCCGCAAATCGCCGCACCACGCCTTTGACGATTTTTTCTAAGGAATACTCCCGAAAGACATAATCAGTCGAATCAGACTGCAGTCTCTGGTAGGTCAGGACCATACCGACATACTGCTCGATTCGCAGCAATTCCTCCGACAGCGTTCTGGAAAGCACACTGTCCTCCTGCTCCAGCTTCAGCCGCATGGAGGCGATGGGGGTCTTGATCTGGTGGACCCAGGCCGAATAGTAATCCATACTGTCGGCAATCTGTGCCTCATACCCGGCACGCCGGGCGTTCTCTCTGTCATATAATGCTTTCACAATGTCACGGTAGGCCGCATCCTGTCCGTCCTCAAACCTGTCAAGCGCCTCCAGCAGGTCATCCGGAAGGTTTTTCAGCCTCTCCAGCTCCCTTCGTTTTGCCTTCTGCCTTCTGTACTGCAGGAAATGACAGACGAGGATTCCTCCGAGGCAAAGAAATGTCGGATACAGCACCGCGTCAAGCGGCAGATGATATAGCCCAAATACAATAAAAAAAGTCAGAGCACAGAGGAAAAGTCCAATGAATTCTCCTCTATGCTCTCTCAAATACTGCTTCATACACATCCCTTTCCAACCCGTTTATTGCGGGATGATATACCCCACGCCGAATTTTGTTTCGATAAACTGCTCCAGTCCGGCCTTCTCCAGTTTCTTGCGAAGCCGCCCGACATTTACCGTCAGGGCATTCTCGTCCACGAATTCATCCGTCTGCCAGAGTGCTTCCATCAGCTTCTCCCTGCTGACGACCTTCCCCTTCTGCTTCATCAGAACCATCAGAATTCTGTACTCGTTTTTCGAGAGGGGAATCATCTGATCCCCAAAATAAAAGCTTCCGTCGCCGGTATTCAGCATGGCCCCCCTGTGTTCCAGTACGGGATTGCTCTCCGCGAAATCATAGGTTCTTCGCAGCAATGCCTGAATCTTCGCAATCAGGACATCTCCGTCGAACGGCTTGGCAATATAGTCATCCGCACCAAGATTTATCGCCATCACAATATTCATATTGTCGGCGGCCGATGAGACAAACACGATCGGCACGCTCGAGACCTTTCTGATCTCGCTGCACCAGTGATATCCGTTCATAAAGGGAAGCGACAGGTCCAACAGTACCAGATGCGGCTCATATTCCGCAAACTCAGTCAGCACATTGCGAAAGTCTGATACACACTTCGCCTGCATATTCCAGCTGCAGATACGTTCTCTGACCGATTCGGCAATTCCCGGATCATCCTCCACGATAAATACCCGATACATAACAAATCCCCCATTTTCATGCTTACCGCTTCATTGTAGCACAGACAGCGCGGGACAGCAACCGCAAGGAAGCAAAGACTCCCGTGCCGCAAAAAAAGGACAGGTCCCTCCGCTCATGCAATGAGCTGCGAACCTGCCCCACAAAAGTTTATTTCATTACCAGGTACGTCCGGACATCTGTCTGAACTGTGCAACGGTAGGTGTATGAGAATTCAGACCACCGTCACAGGTAAGCACCTGACCGTTCATGTACTCTGCCTCATCACTTGCAAGATATACGCAGAGATGACCGATATCGTCGGGATTGCCGTAACGCTTTCCGAGAATATTGGAAAGGAAGATGTTCTTCAGTACATCAGGGATACGTGCCTCATTCTGAGGAGTTACGATCAGACCGGGACGCACACAGTTGCAGCGGATACCGCTGGGACCGTACATACAAGCCACATACTCGGTAAGCTTGTCAACACCCGCCTTGGCACTTGCGTAAGCAATGGTGCCCAGGTCGCCGCCGGCACTTGCCATGGAACCGATATTGATAATATTTCCGCCCTTCTCATTCTTCATCAGGAAAGGAAGTACTTCCTTGATCATGTTAAAGGTACCGCCTAAGTCTGTTGCAACTACAGCATTGAATTCCTCTAAGCTCAGCTCGTCCACACGGCCGTCCTTCATGCCCATGCCTGCTGCATTATTGATCAGCACATCAATACGGCCAAACTTCTCTGCAGTATCTGCGATCAGCGCATGCATGGAATCCTTGTCCGTAAGGTCAAAAGCATGGAACCATGCCTTGCCGCCCTCTGCTGCGATCTCATCTACAACCTTCTGTCCGCGCTCGGCGTTACGACCGGTCACAACGACCTGTGCTGCTTCCTTAGCGCACAGCTTTGCGATTCCGATACCGATTCCGCTGGTTGATCCTGTTACGATAATTACTTTGTCCTGTAAGCGATTCATTCTGTTTACTCCAAACGTTTTATACAGTATTACTTGCGCTCCGCATCGATGCGGATTGCCTTCTGCTGTATTCTATTATAGTACATTTTCATCCAATAGTCCAATACAAATCTCTGAAAACAGCGTTCATTTTTCTATTTGAGCCATCTCGGGCCTGCGCCTCATGCAGATTCGCGGCCGGGCAGTTTCGGCATCTTCTCCTACTCCTCAAGCTTTGCCTCGATTGCCTCGATGATTCCTTTCAGCGCCTTGATTCGTGCATAGTATTTATCATTTGACTCCAGGATCGTCCAGGGTGCAAACACGGTGTTGGTCTTCTGCAGCATCTCATCGATGGCAGTTTCATAAAGATCCCACTTCTCGCGGTTTCTCCAGTCTTCTTCGGTGATCTTCCACTGCTTCTCGGGCGTATTCTGTCTCTCCGTGAAACGCTCCAGCTGCGTATCCTTGTCGATCTGTACCCAGAATTTCACGAGGATCACCCCGCTGTCTGTCAGATCCCGCTCAAATTCGTTGATTTCATTGTACGCTCTCTGCCAGTCATTCTCCGAGCAAAAGCCCTCCAGCCGTTCCACCATGACACGGCCGTACCAGGTGCGGTCAAAAATCGCAATGTGCCCGGTCTTGGGCAGGCGGTTGTAGAAACGCCACAAAAAGTGTCTGGACTTCTCCTCCGCCGTGGGGCTCGCAATCGGGAACACCTCATAGCCTCTGCAATCCAGCGCAGTTGCCACACGCTTGATATTCCCGCCCTTGCCTGCCGCATCCCAGCCTTCGTATGCGATGATCATGGGAATCTTCTTGCGGTACAGCTTGTAGTGCAGCTTGGAAAGCTTCTTCTGCAGCCTGTCCAGCTCTTTTCGATACTCTGCCTCGGGAATCACCTTGTCCTCCAGCTTCACCTTTGCCAGAGGTTTTATTTTCTTCAGTGCAAAAGGATTCTTTGTCAGCCTTCGGTCCCTGCCCTTTTCATCCAGCAGGGCGAGCCTGGAGTCAATCGCATGGGTGATGACGGACAGCAGGTCGCCCTCCATATCCTTCTCATTGCTTACTTCGAGGACATGCCAGGGACAGTCCTCCGTAGCAGTCGCGGCTCTGGCCTCCTCGTAGGTCTTCGCAAAAAGCTCATAGTTCTCATTCTGCCACAGATCTTCATCCACGACACGCCACGCCGTATTTTTGCTCTCCTGCAACGCTTTCAGGCGCTTCTTCTGCGTCTTTTTATCGACGTTTAAGAAGACCTTGATGATCAGATAGCCGTTGTCCGTCATGCTGCGCTCATAATCGCGGATGCTTGTGATGACCTTCTCGTACTCTTTCTTGTCCGTCAGGCCGACCAGATGATCCTTCACTGCCTCGTCCAGATAACTGCCGTCGAAGAAAGCGACCTGTCCCTGCCCGGGCATTCTCACCGCATAGCGGTACAGAAACGGTCTTCTCCACTCATCTTCCGTAATCTTGTCCATATTGTAGACCTTAAAAAATCTGGGATCCATCAGCCGGATCGTACTGGAGATCGCGCTGCCCTTCCCCGACGCACTCCAGCCTTCTACCATGACGATGACGGGAAGCTTCTTTTCCTTGATCAGCTGCTGTCTGTTCGCCAGAGCAGTCCGCAGGGCATTGCGTTCTTCCTTTGTATAGCGTGTGCCTGTTTCAGTCTTCATATTGTAACCTCCTTTGTCGATTGACGACACCCATTTTCTTCTCGTTCCTTCCCGGCCGGACTCCCTTTTCGGAATTGCGCTCCGCGCCTATGCTACGGATAATCCCTCCGGGAAAGCGCTCTATTTTGCTCCTCTGATCGCCCAACGCATCTTCGTAGACCTTGCCCTTGGGTTGGCGCTGCACTCCTCGGCGGAAGGTCTGATGACTTCCGTGGATATCTCAGAGAAAATACCCTCTTTATAGTATTGCGCAAATGCCTTCTTCACCATCCGGTCTTCCCCCGAATGGAAGGTCAGGATAGCCACCCTGCCGCCTTCCTTCAGAATACCGGGGAGCTTTTGCAGAAAGGCATCCAGCACCTCAAACTCACTGTTGACATCAATGCGCAGTGCCTGGAAGACTCTCTGGCAGGTTTTCTTGACAAGCTCCTTCTTCTGCGCATTGTCCGGCAGAAAGGAAAGAGCGCTTGTGACTGCGTCCCGCAGGTCTGTCGTCGTTTTCACCGGATTGCCCTTCTTCCTGCGTCTGAGTATCTCAGCCGTGATCTTCTCCGCATATGGCTCGTCAGAATTCTCCACAAGCATTCCGATGATCTCATCACGGTTCATCCCCGCGAGTCTGGCAGATGCCGGTTCTCCCTTGTCCGGATTCAGTCGAAGATCAAGCGGCCCGTCCAGTTTATAGGAGAATCCTCTCTCCGGGTTGTCGATCTGCATGGAGGACACGCCCAGATCGGCCAGGCAGAAATCAAAGGGTCCGTACGCGGCGCTGACCAGGTCAATATTGGCGAAATTCTCACTGATCGCCGTGAAAATCTCCTCGCCAAACCCGGCTGACTGCAAGCGTTCTCTCGTTTTTACAATCTCAATCGGGTCCACATCCAGCCCGTACACATGACCGTCTCCCTGAAGCTTCTCCAGCATTCGCCTTGTATGCCCGCCATATCCGAGCGTACAGTCTATGCCGGTCTGTCCGGGCAGGATTTGCAAAAAATCAAGGATCTCCCGCACCATGATCGAAATGTGCATGCCCGCGGGGGTGCTGCCCTTCTGAATCACTTTTGCAACCGTGTCCGCATACTTCTCGGGATCGTGCTCCTTATATTTTTCTTCAAAGGTCCTCGGGTGTGTACCGCGATAGCGCTTGCGGCGCTTATGTTCAGGTGCTCCCTGCAGTTCCCCGTTTGACGCGTGACTGTTTTGTTCCTGCACTGTACCCCTCCTTTTCGCTCAAAGCTTCCGTCCGGTATCCTCCATCCTGCTACACTTTATTATAACATCACACCGGCAGATTTTGCCACCCTTGGCGCAGAAATATTTTCTCTTAGGTTTCATCATACCCTTTCCTGCAAAAATCTAACTTTTTTCTGCACACTTTTGCAGGAAAGACTATGCAGCTTTGGAAAAAAATGCTATAATATCATAAAATTGTAAGATTGGAGTGTGTTATTAATATGAGTCAGGAAAGAAAACCCTTGGTATCTCACATTTTTACAGCAGACCCTTCTGCCCGGGTATTTGACGGCAAAATTTATATTTACCCTTCCCATGACCTCCCACACAACGGCGAGGACAACGACAACGGTGACGAATATGCAATGGAGGATTATCATATCCTGTCACTCGACAACCTGGAAGCAGACTGCGTAGACAACGGAGAAGCCCTTCATATGAAGGATGTTCCCTGGGTGAGCAAGCAGATGTGGGCTCCCGATGCCATCTGCAAGGACGGAAAATATTATCTGGTATTCCCTGCGAGAGACAAAGAAGGAATCTTCCGTCTCGGCATCGCAGTTTCCGATTCTCCGACAGGACCTTTCAAGGCTGAACCCAACTACATCGAGGGCAGCTACAGTATCGACCCCGGCTTCCTGCAGGATGATGACGGCCGCGTCTATGTTTATTACGGCGGTCTCTGGGGCGGACAGCTCGACAAGTGGAAAACCGGCGAGTTTCTTCCCGATGTCGGCGACCTGGAGGGTACTTTTGACCCGGAGGATGTTGCACAGGGTCCTATGTTCGCCGAAATGTCTGAGGACATGAAGTCCTTCAAGACCAAACCCGTGAACCTGACCATCTATGATAAAGATGGTAACCCCTTAAAGGTTGGCGATGAAGAAAGACGCTACTTCGAGAGCCCCTGGTGTCACAAGTATAACGGTAAGTACTATCTGTCCTACTCCACCGGAACCACTCACTATATTGTATATGCAACCTCCGATTCTCCCGCAGGTCCTTTCACCTATCAGGGCAGAATCTTAGAGCCCGTTCTCGGCTGGACCACACACCAGTCGATCTGTGAGTACAACGGCAAGTGGTATCTCTTCTATCATGACTGTGAGCTTTCAGGCGGAATCAACCACCGCCGCAATGTAAAGTACACGGAGCTCAAGTACAATCCGGACGGAAGCATCGTTACCATTGACGCAAGCATAGAATAAGCCGAAGATATGAATTCACAAAACGCTTAGCCCCTTCATAAGGCTAAGCGTTTTTTATATCTTTACACTACAATTGAAACACGATCCCAAGTACCGCTCCGAATAAGATCCAGCACGCGGGGTGCAGCTTTTTCAGTTGCTTCAGATTCATGGCTCCGAAAATGAGCAGGCATGCAAGAAACAGCACAACCGGGAAGCGGAAGGCTCCGGTTGCATCGGTGAACAGCGCCACCCTGAAGATGCCCCAAACAGCAGTCGCAATTAAGCCGGTGACCGCCGGCCGGATCAGCGAAAATGCTGACTTCACATAGGGGTTTCTGCTAAAGTTGTTCAACAGCTTCGCAATCAGGATGATCACGATCAGGCTGGGCAGCACCAGGGACAGGGTCGCAGCGATACCGCCCCAGAAGCCTGCCGCGCGAAAGCCGGCATAGGTCGCCATATTGACGCCGATCGGACCGGGCGTGCTTTCGCTGACGGCTAACATATGTGTCACATCGATCACTTCATACCAGTCGTGACGGCTTGGCAGATCCATCAGAAAAGGTATCGTTGCAGGGCCTCCGCCGATGGCGAACAAACCGATCTGGAAAAACTCATAAAACAGTTCCCAAAAGACCTTCATGACTCCTTCCTCCCTGCTTTACAAAGGATAACGCCCAGAACTCCCGCGGCGATTACGATGATAACCGTCGGCACGGGAGTAAACATTGCAAGTACAAACGCAACAAAACATACACCGGCAGTCAGTCTGCCGGTAACGGTTTTCTTCGCCATGGTAAGCACGGTATTCAACATCAGGGCGCAGACGACAAGCTTGATCCCGCCGACCGCATGCGAAACGATCTCATTGCTCATAAACTGCTGCAGGAACACGGCAATGATCGAAACAATGATCAGGGACGGACTGATCATTCCAAGCGTGGAAAAGACTGCGCCGGAAATTCCTCTCTTGCGGTAGCCGACAAAGGTTGCGACATTGACCGCTATAATGCCGGGTGTACACTGCCCCACCGCATAGTAATCAAGCAGCTCCTCTTCCCCGACCCAGTGCTTTTTCTCGACCAGTTCATATTTGAGCATGGGGAGCATGGTTAAGCCTCCGCCGAAGGTCAGTCCTCCGATTCGAAAAAAAGCAAAATACAGGTCTGCTAAAGTTTTCATCATAGTTCCTTTCCCGGGCACACCATTTTTACCCTTCCAAACTTCTCGGATTCAGCAGGAACTCATAAATGTTCACTGTCAAAATTCCGTTCTCATCGTAATCCACAAATATGTTTATCCGCATCTTTGAATGCCTGTTATACCCTTTATCAATCCATTATTCTGCCTTTTTATAAGCTTGTCTAAATAATAATCACAATCAGCCTCCATATTGGCGTGCTCCTTTAGGGAAGATTTTTGCAACTAGTTACACTTTTCTGTCCTTAGGATGGTCACGATCAGACCGGGCGTGCTTTGTTTGGAAGTTGTAATGCTATTGCCATACCCTTTTATTGATGCTAAAATAATTATCAATGTACCTCATTAAAAAACAGAGCAAGGTAACTGAAAAAATGATAGACAAAAACGAAAGAGTTGTATGGATTGATATCGCAAAAGGAATCGCAATACTGTTAGTTATTCTGGGACATACTTTGTCTTGGAACCTCCCGGCGGAGAAAACACTTAGAGATGCAATCTATTCTTATCACATGCCTCTGTTTTTTGTGTTATGTGCCGCTGCATCCAAGCCAATTTCCAATGCAAACGAACTTGTAAAGAAAATAGAACTTTCTTTTATAAAGTTGATTTTTCCATTGATTGGGTATGCTATTCTTCTTATTCTTTTTGAAGCAGCGATTTCCATAGAACTCAATAATTTCGATATGTCAGACATAGTTTCCAAAGGAATAAATTCCTTAGTATATGCAAATGGAGTGGATGTGCATGTTCAAAACGCCATAATACCCGCAATTGGAATTGTTTGGTTTATGATAACACTATTCCTCTCAAAAACTCTTTTTGGTTATATTTGTTTCAAGCTCCAAAGTCAAAAAAAACAATTTGTTGTTTCCATAATGTGCGGTGTCCTGGGAATGATCATTGGTCATTTTCAATGGTTACCGTTTACACTGGATATTGTACTTCAGGTGATGCCATTCTTCTATTTGGGTAACCTCATTAAGCAGTTTAAGCTACAGGATCGCACCATCATTAAAATGCTTATTTGTGGAATCATTTGGTTTGCAATATTTATGTTTTATTATACCTATGCAAATAGTGGTTATGATTTGTCATGGAGATGGCATCCATTGTATCCGCTTAGTGATATCGGAGCAATGTTTGGTGTACTTTTTATCATCTATCTAAGCGTATGGCTTCAGAAATTTAAATTGATAACTCCCTTGAAATTCTTAGGAAGAAATACATTCCTACTTTTTTGGATACATACCTTCGATTCGAGTTGGCAGTTTTTCTGGATGGTCACGAACCATGTTTCAATTCATTTTAGTTTGCGTCTTCTGGAGGATATACTTGTTTTTTATATCATCTACGAATTGTTATGTGTTATAAAAGAAAGAGTGCGTATGAAGAAATCTCAGTAAATACTTCTCGCGCATACTGTTGAATACCCGGATTTTTGTTTCTTCTCATTCAAATTCTTTCTTTTTGTCCACAATAGCAATCTCCTTTCATGCACAATATGTCTATTCTCATCTATTGTACCATGATTCTTTGGCGTTGAAAACCATCGAAAGCCACCCTAGGATCAGTTTTCCGGCTCTTTGTCTGTCCCGGATGGCTTTCCTCTGCTTATTGTATTTTCAGGATTCCCCGGTTCACTACCTTGTTGAAAACCGCAAGAAGAATCAAAAACAGCGTCACTCCTACCGTCAGCACGATCACCGCGAACAGGAACTCCTCGCTGAGAAGGGTTTCCATCACCTGAGAGGTCTGAGAGCAGACCGCCACTGTGTAGGTCGTTCCCTCGCAGCGGAAGGAACGGGCGAACTGCAGGCTGTCAGCCGTGATGGTATAATCGATACGTCCGAGAGGATCCGCCTTCCCGTTTCGGGCCATATCCAGACAGCTTAGGTACACCGCATCTGAAACGCGGGCAACGGTTTCCGCTATCACGGTTCCCTGTGCGTCTGTCAAAACAGCACACATCGGATAGGCTGACAGGCCGCTGCAAAGTAAAACAGCACCACCATAGCGATCACGATTCGATTCATTTTCCGCTTATACTGTTTCAACAGCTCCATTACGATTTCCTCCCCTCCGGAAACAATATTTTCACGCGGTATTCTTTCGCCCGTCAGCAATTCATTGACGGAGATCTGCAGTTCACTGCACAGTGGGAGCATCAGGGAGGCATCGGGAATCCCCACGCCTCTCTCCCATTTGCTGATCGTCCTGTCGCTGATATGTAACCTCTCTGCCAGCTGGGATTGCGTCAGACCCTGTTCCCTGCGAAGTGCAGCAATAAAACTTCCGATTCTCTTCTGTTCCATCGCTCATCCCTCCTCTTTCTGATATCCACTATATCTCCTCGCAGAAAAAAGTCAACAAACGCTCCGTAGAGTGCGGCATTCCTATCACCTATCGCTCCCTTTTCTTCGCAAATCCTCTCTTCCGGCTCCGGTCCTCCTGCATGCGCTGTCTGCTGCCATCGGAATACCGGGCCTCTTTTT
This sequence comes from Acetatifactor sp., assembly GCA_016293615.1. GTDB lineage: Bacteria > Bacillota > Clostridia > Lachnospirales > Lachnospiraceae > Acetatifactor. The sequence continues at coordinate 1,298 of JAEDDX010000013.1, read as the reverse complement.
TCAGTTTGCAATAGCTGTCCCAGCGTTCCTGCGTCAGTGTTCCCGCCGCAATAGCTGCCTTGACGGCACAGCCCGGCTCTGTCAGGTGCCTGCAATTCCCAAACCGACATTGGCCCACATATTGCTCCACATCGGCGAATGCCTCGCCCAGACCTTCGGAGACATCCCACATACCCAGTTCACGCATACCGGGCGTATCAATGATCATTGCATGATTCTCCAGCAGAATCAGCTGGCGGTAGGTGGTGGTGTGGCGTCCCTTGCTGTCATCCTCACGAATGCCGTTGACCTTCATAAACTCCCCGCCCGCAAGAGCGTTTACCAGGCTGGACTTCCCGATTCCGGAGGAACCTAACAGTGCAACTGTCTTTCCCGGCTGCAAATATTCACGCAATTCCTCCAGCCCCGCTCCGCTCCTGGAACTGACTGCATGCACCCTGACATCCGGTGCAACCTGTTTCACGCTCCCGATATAGAATTCCTGTTCCTCCACCAGATCCGCTTTCGTCAATACCACTACTGGAACGGCTCCGGACTGTAGGGTAAGGGTCAGATATCTCTCCAGTCTCTTCATGTTAAAATCCCGGTTCATGGACTGCATCAGAAACACATAATCGAAATTGGCGGCAACCGCCTGCTCTCCGCGGCCTGCATCAGGATGTCTGCGGGAAAAGAATGTCTTTCTGGGCAGGGTTGCTATGATCCGGCTGTCTCCGTCGGATACATAATCGATTCTTACGAAATCACCCACCGTAGGGAATTCCTCGAAACCGCCGTAATACTCCTTTGTCTTCAGCCTGCCGTAAATCTCTCCGTATTCGCAGACCATCGCATAGCGGTCTCTGTGAACCGCTACAATTCTTGCGGGAATTCCCCTGTCATGTTCCGTTTCCATGTCCGGCATAAATCCATAGTCTTTTAAATTCATCTCTGTTTACCTCCAACATTGTCATTCTCATCGTCATCTCAAGCTTCATCGTTGTTTTCCTCATTTCGATCACTCCCTTCCGAAATATCACCTGAAAAAGGGCACAAAAATACCGCAAAGAGCAGCCTGTCCGAGACTGTCCCTGCGGCATTTTTTGTATAAAAATAACACACCTTACAGTGTGCTACAACCGAAAGTTATAGTGTCCAAGAAAGGTTCCCCAAACGGTACCGCATCAGAGCGCTGCTACGTCCTGCTGCCCGTACCCCCGATTCAGTTTATGCTTCCGATACCTCACTGTTTTTCATCATCATGTATTCTCCTCGTATTATATAGTAGTAGTTTTTAGAGACCCTCTCCAAGGTCTTAA
>JAEDDX010000131.1 GCA_016293615.1 Acetatifactor sp. | reverse complement strand
ACGAATTTGCTTGCTCACGGAGTAACGGTGCAGGAGTGGATTTCGGTCAAGGATAAGTTGCCGGAAGAAGACGGAACTTACCTCACAGCCTTTAATCATCACTTTGGTGCGCATCAAGGTGTAAGCATTCGTAAGTTCGCCAAAGATGGAGAAACGGTTGACGAATATGAATTAGCAGGGCAGAAATATGTATGGTATTTCTACGATAGCGAATACGGGTATGTCCAAACCGATTCTGTCACCCACTGGATGCCGATTCCACAGCCGCCGAAAGGAGAATGATTATGGGTGATATGATGACTTTCCCTGCTACCGTGGAGGAGTTCATGGAGCAGTACAAGATGACAGATACAGAACACGTGTATAGCAATGGGACGGAATATGTCCCTATTTACAGAATGAAGCAATGGTTTGAGCATTGCCGCAATCAGTGGAGTGGAGGCGTTGAGGACAGGCCTGGAATGGTGGAAAAGAAGGGAGAACCGGTAGGGCTGAAAGGACCGGTGGCGTGGTGTCCGAGCTGTGGAGCGAAAGATATCAAATGGGACGCAGAAAAAGATATCTGTGTGTGCATGACATGTGGGAGGATTATCAAATGAGCCGTGGCGGTGTTGAGGACAGGCCGGGAATGGGGGAGGACAAGCATGAGGATGATTGATGCTGACGCTACGAAACGAAGAGTAGCGGACACTTATTTTGACACTCTTATACCGTGTGTGAATCGTGCTTTGGATGATTCACCAACCATCGATGCCGTTCCTGTGGTCAGATGCGAGAACTGCAAGCATGGATATCCTTGTGGGGACGAAATTGTCTGCTATCACCCAGAGTATGAACTTGCTGAAGGCAAATGGAGTTACAAAAAGGACTTTTTCTGTGCTTTTGGGGATACGAAAGAAGGTGCTGACAATGGATGACTGCAAATACTGCCAAGACGAAATCTGCGTCAACGCTGACTGTCCCATGTGCTGTGACTACTGCCCCGTGGTGGATGTGCCAGGCGTTTGCAGATTTGAAGAGAGGAGTGATGACAATGGCTGAGTATATCGAGCGGGAGACCGCCATAAAGGCGCTTATGAACGACGCCCCTGAACAAGTTGGGTACTCCCGCGAAGACGCTGCCGATTGCATCCGCTATATGGATGCCGCTGACGTTGCCCCGGTGCGGCATGCAAGGTGGGTGGACAATCATTGTACCGCATGCGGAATGATGCCGATGGGAGATGAGATGTGGAAGCATCTCGATTTAGAACCTCCTTTATTTGAGCGGTTTATGGACTACTGCCCAAGTTGCGGATGCCGCATGGACGGATAACGAAAGGAAAAAGACAATGAAAATCAAACTGAATGACGATTCCCTCCACGTCGAAAAAATCCGCAAGGCACTGGAACAAAACAACGGCTACTGTCCGTGTGCCATTGAACGCTCGGATGATACCAAGTGTATGTGCCGAGAGTTCAGAGAGCAGAAAAGCGGTATGTGCCACTGCGGATTATACGTCAAGGAAGAGGAGCAATGAGGATCTCGAGAAGGGAGAGAGAATACATATATGAATGTTATTAGCCTATTCAGCGGTTGCGGTGGTCTTGATTTGGGATTCGAGAGAGCAGGGTTTAACATTCATGTTGCAAATGAGTTTGATAAAACCATTTGGGCAACATTTAAAGCAAATCATCCTAAAACTCATTTAATTGAGGGTGATGTAAGGCAAATAACAAAAACTGATATTGTATCATTTTTCGATGGAGAGGTGGACGGTATTATTGGTGGTCCTCCTTGCCAATCTTGGTCGGAGGCAGGAGCATTAAGAGGAATAGACGATGACCGCGGACAACTCTTCTTCGACTACATCCGCATATTAGAAGATTTCAAACCGAAGTTTTTTCTTGCTGAAAATGTAAGTGGTATGCTCGCAAACAGACACTCCGAGGCAGTACAGAACATCTTAAAACTTTTCGATAAAGCGGGATATGATGTTTCTCTCACATTGGTCGACGCAAAAGATTATGGTGTTGCAGAAGAGAGGAAAAGAGTGTTTTATATCGGTTTCAGGAAAGACCTTGACATTGATTTTGTGTTTCCAAAAGGAAGCACAGAAGATGATAATAAAAAAATCACTCTTCGCGACATTATTTGGGACTTGCAGGAAACAGCGGTTCCAGCATTGCCGAAGAATAAACATAATCCAGAAGCAATTAACAATAATGAGTATTTCACTGGTTCTTATTCCCCTATTTTTATGAGCAGAAATCGTGTTAAGTCTTGGGACGAACAGGCATATACTGTTCAGGCTTCTGGTCGTCAATGTCAGTTGCATCCACAGGCACCAAAAATGGTTAAGTTCGGTAAAAACGATTACAGATTTGTTGAAGGCAAAGAGCATTTATATCGTAGAATGACCGTCAGAGAGGTTGCCCGAGTTCAGGGTTTCCCCGATGATTTCCAGTTTATCTACAAATATGTGGATACTGGTTATAAAATGATTGGTAATGCCGTGCCAGTTAATTTGGCATATGAAATTGCTGCTGCGATTAAATCTGTATTGGAGGGAGCAAAGTAAGACCACCCCCGGATAGCGGATAAAAACAGGAGGACTATGCTCTCCTGTTTTTAATATCTTATCAGGAGGTGCATCTAATATGTACACAGAAGCA
>JAEDDX010000061.1 GCA_016293615.1 Acetatifactor sp. | reverse complement strand
ATTACTCGATGATTGTAGCAACTCTACCAGAACCTACTGTTCTACCACCTTCACGGATAGCGAAGGTAAGACCCTGCTCCATAGCGATGGGATGGATGAGTTCGATGGTCATCTCTACGTTATCACCAGGCATGCACATCTCGGTACCAGCAGGCAGAGAGCAAACGCCGGTTACGTCGGTTGTTCTGAAATAGAACTGAGGACGATAGTTGTTGAAGAAAGGAGTATGACGTCCACCTTCATCCTTGGTCAGAACGTATACCTGAGCGGTAAACTTGGTGTGGCACTTTACAGAGCCGGGCTTTGCAAGAACCTGTCCTCTTTCGATTTCAGTTCTCTGAACACCACGAAGCAGAGCACCGATGTTATCACCAGCCTGTGCCTCATCCAGCATCTTACGGAACATTTCGATACCGGTTACAACGGTCTTCTTGGTATCTTCCTTGATACCGATGATCTCTACTTCATCGTTGAGCTTAAGAACACCACGCTCTACACGACCGGTAGCAACGGTACCACGACCGGTAATGGTGAATACATCCTCGACAGGCATAAGGAAAGGCTTGTCGGTGTCACGCTGAGGATCAGGGATATACTCGTCAACGGTAGCCATAAGCTCCATGATCTTGTCGCCCCACTCACCGTTAGGATCGTTCAGAGCCTGAAGTGCAGAACCCTTAATGATAGGGCAGTCTGTGAACTCGTACTCTTCAAGCTGCTCAGTGATTTCCATCTCAACCAGCTCAAGAAGCTCGGGATCGTCAACCATATCACACTTGTTCATGAATACTACGATGTAAGGAACGCCTACCTGACGGGACAGAAGGATGTGCTCCTTGGTCTGAGCCATAACACCGTCAGTAGCAGCTACAACGAGGATAGCACCATCCATCTGTGCAGCACCGGTGATCATGTTCTTTACATAGTCAGCATGGCCGGGGCAGTCAACGTGTGCATAGTGTCTCTTCTCGGTCTGATACTCAACGTGTGCGGTAGAAATGGTGATACCACGCTCTCTCTCTTCGGGAGCCTTATCGATGTTTTCGAAGTCAACCTTTGCGTTACCGGGAACTCTCTCAGCGAGAACCTTGGTGATAGCAGCGGTCAGAGTTGTTTTACCATGGTCAACGTGTCCAATGGTACCAATGTTACAATGGGGCTTTGTTCTTTCAAATTTAGCTTTAGCCATTATTGAAATCCTCCTATAAATAATTAAACTATTTTTGCTGTGCCGAGCGTACGAAAGCACACTCGGCGCTTTTAACTCGACTATCTTTGATTATATAAAATCAAACCGAGTTTTTCAAGCTATTTTTTTGATAATATGCGGCCATGTACAAATTTTTCGGTACATGGCTGCATGTATCTTTTGATTAACCGTTCTTTTTCGCGGAGAGTACCTTCTCCTGTACATTCTTGGGAACGGGCTCATACTTTTCGAAGAACATGGAGTAGTTACCACGTCCCTGAGTTCTGGAACGAAGGTCGGTGGAATAACCGAACATTTCAGCAAGAGGAACATAAGCCTTAACCATCTTACCGCCGCCGATATCTTCCATACCCTGAACCTGTCCACGACGGGAGTTCAGGTCGCCGATCACATCACCCATGTACTCTTCAGGCATGGTTACTTCAACCTTCATGATAGGCTCGAGAAGTACGGGCGCTGCCTTAGCCATAGCCTCCTTGAATGCCATGGAACCTGCAATGTGGAATGCCATTTCAGAGGAGTCAACCTCATGATAGGAACCATCATATACATTTGCATGCACGCCAAGCACAGGGAATCCGCCAAGGATACCTGCTTTTGCTGCTTCCTGAATACCTTCACCGACTGCAGGGATGTATTCCTTAGGAATTGCACCACCGACTACGGTAGATTCGAAGAGCAGTGTAGGAGGATCGTTGATGAGGATATTTGCCTTAGGATCGAAGTCAAACTTCTCACAGTTAGCCTCCATGGGCTCGAACTTAACTTTACAGTGTCCGTACTGACCACGTCCACCGGACTGCTTAGCGTACTTGGAGTCAACTTCAACAGCCTTGGTAAATGCTTCCTTGTATGCAACCTGAGGTGCACCAACATTAGCTTCTACCTTGAACTCACGAAGCAGACGGTCTACGATAATCTCCAAATGGAGCTCACCCATACCTGCGATGATGGTCTGACCGGTCTCCTGATCGGTGTGAGCACGGAAAGTAGGATCTTCCTCAGCCAGCTTTGCAAGAGCCTCGCCCATCTTACCCTGACCTGCTTTGGTCTTAGGCTCGATAGCAAGCTCGATAACGGGCTCAGGGAATTCCATGGACTCAAGGATCACAGGGTGCTGCTCGTCACAGATAGTATCACCGGTTGTGGTGAACTTGAAACCAACTGCTGCGGCAATATCACCGGAGTAAACCTTATCCAGTTCCTGACGCTTGTTAGCGTGCATCTGAAGGAGACGTCCTACACGTTCCTTCTTATCTTTTGTTGCGTTCAGCACATAAGAACCGGAGTTTACGGTTCCTGAGTATGCACGGAAGTATGCCAGCTTACCTACGAAGGGGTCTGTCATAATCTTAAATGCAAGTGCTGCGAAAGGCTCATCATCGGAGGAGTGTCTTTCTACTTCGTTGCCTTCCAGGTCAACACCCTTGATTGCAGGGATGTCAACAGGTGAAGGCATGTACTCGATAATTGCATCCAGAAGCTTCTGAACGCCCTTATTTCTGTATGCGGTACCGCAGCAAACGGGGACTGCCGTACATTCACAGGTTCCCTTACGAAGAGCTGCCTTAAGCTGCTCTGTGGTGGGCTCTTCGCCCTCAAGGTACATCATGGTCAGATCGTCATCCAACTCACAAACCTTTTCGATGAGCTCTGCACGATAAAGCTCTGCCTCATCCTTCATATCTCCAAGGTCGTCGGTAACGGTGATATCATCACCCTTATCGTCATTGTAGATGTAAGCCTTCATTTCAAACAGGTCGATAATGCCCTTGAAATCATCTTCCTTGCCGATAGGCAGCTGAAGAACGATGGCATTCTTACCGAGTCTGTTTCTAATCTGGTCTACTGCTGCGTAGAAGTTTGCACCAAGGATGTCCATCTTGTTGATGAACGCCATACGAGGTACATTGTAGGTGTCAGCCTGACGCCATACATTCTCGGACTGAGGTTCAACGCCACCCTTTGCACAGAAAACGCCTACAGCGCCGTCCAATACACGAAGGGAACGCTCAACTTCAACGGTGAAGTCTACGTGACCAGGGGTATCAATGATATTGATACGATGCTCCAACGCGCCGGGCATGGTCTTTGTTTCTTTCTGCAAAGTCCAATGGCAGGTTGTAGCTGCGGATGTGATGGTAATACCTCTTTCCTGCTCCTGGGCCATCCAGTCCATGGTTGCAGTACCATCATGAGTATCACCAATCTTATAGTTAACACCGGTGTAGTAAAGAATACGCTCTGTAGTGGTAGTCTTACCTGCATCGATATGAGCCATAATTCCGATATTTCTGGTTCTCTCTAACGGATATTCTCTTCCAGCCAAGATTTTTTCCTCCTATATTTTATAGCGAATAACAATACTGACGAGACGCTCGCCGGTATCCGCAAACTAGAATCTGTAGTGTGCGAATGCCTTGTTTGCCTCTGCCATCTTGTGCATATCTTCTTTTCTCTTTACAGCAGAACCGGTATTGTTAGCTGCATCAAGAATTTCGTTAGCCAGTCTGTCTTCCATGGTCTTCTCGCTTCTCTTACGAGAGAACATTGTCAACCAACGGAGCCCCAAAGCCTGACGTCTCTCAGGTCTAACCTCGATCGGTACCTGATAGGTAGCGCCGCCGATACGTCTTGCCTTAACCTCAAGTACGGGCATGATGTTATTCATAGCCTCTTCGAATACTTCAAGAGCGGGCTTACCGGACTTCTCTTCTACCTTTGCAAATGCACCGTATACAATCTTCTGTGCTACACCCTTCTTACCATCAAGCATAATGTTGTTGATAAGCTTGGTAACCACTTTGTTGTTGTATAAAGGATCTGCTAATACATCTCTTTTCTGAATATGACCTTTACGTGGCACGATTCTTCCCTCCTTAACAATCTGAAATTCGTTAATTCATCGGTACTCACATGTGTTTCCCCAAGTGTACGCGCTGTTTATCTGTATGACAGAATTCCAACACTTTTCTTAGTTTCGTTTTTGTGGTACTTGGGTGCTTTCACACCCGCGAGAACAATTACAGTTCTCACCAACGCCTTCCCTAAGCTATTGGTCAAAGATAATCACCTGTGCGGCAATTACTTCTTACCAGCCTTGGGTCTCTTAGCGCCGTACTTGGAACGAGCCTGTTTTCTGTTGGCAACGCCTGCAGTATCAAGGGTACCACGAATGATGTGATATCTTGTACCGGGCAGGTCCTTTACTCTACCACCACGGATCAAAACAACGCTGTGCTCCTGCAGATTATGACCTTCTCCGGGAATGTAGCTTGTAACTTCGATTCCGTTGGAAAGACGTACTCTGGCGATCTTTCTAAGAGCTGAGTTAGGCTTCTTAGGAGTTGCTGTCTTAACAGCGGTACAAACACCACGCTTCTGAGGAGCGGATACATCTGTAGCCTTCTTGTGAAGGGAGTTGTAACCTTTCTGAAGTGCAGGTGCTGTAGACTTCTTTACAGTAGTCTGACGTCCTTTTCTTACTAACTGGTTAAATGTCGGCATTCTGTTTCACCTCTTTCTTAAAATTGATATTTTCTGCACGCACAAAGAAAAAGCATCCACGCGCATGCTATATTAGTATATACGCTCGTGGATGCATTGTCAAACACTTTTTATTCTGTTTTTGGGGATTTTCAGCGAATTCTCATGGATTTTATCCGCGGATTTCCTGAAGATAGCGCTTCAGCGCATCCTGCCAGTCCGGAAGCTTCTCAAAACCGTTTGCCGTCAGCTTCTCTTTGCTCATTCTGCTGTTGGCAGGTCTTGCCGCCTTCGCACCGTACTCGGCAGTGGTCACGGGGATGACATTCATCCTGATTCCGGCCGTCTCGAAAATGGCGCACGCAAAATCATACCAGGAGCAGATCCCCTCATTTGTCGCATGGTAGATACCGTACTTCTCGGTCAATATCATATCGACCAGAAGCTTTGACAGATCGAATGTATAGGTGGGGGAGCCAAACTGATCGTTCACGACACGCAGGGTGTCATACTTCTCGGAAAGAGCAAGCATCGTCTTGACAAAGTTCTTACCGTTTGTACCGAATACCCAGGCAATGCGGACGATGAAGTATTTCTCAAGCTGAGCCTGCACAGCCAGCTCGCCCTCGTATTTGGTACGGCCGTATACGCTGACCGGCGCCTGTTTGTCATCCGGCTCCCAGGGTCTTTCGCCGGTTCCGTCAAACACATAATCCGTGCTGATATAAATCATTTTGATATCAAGCTTCCTGCAGACAGCAGCTATATTGCGGGGACCGTCTGCGTTGACTCTGCGGCAGAGCGCTTCGTTTTCTTCCGCCGCATCGACTGCGGTATAAGCCGCGCAGTGAATCACTGCCTCAGGGCGAACCCCGCCAAGGATTCTGTCCACCGCATCTGCGTCAGTGATATCCATCTGTACATAAGGCATGGAACACACTGCTGTTTCGTCCGCCATCCCGGCATAGCTCTGCGTGATGTCGGAGCCGACTCCTTCCATGCCGCGCTTATGGATTTCATTCATCACATCATGACCCAGCTGTCCGTTCACGCCCGTCACAAAAATCTTCATAACCATGTTCTCCTTATTATCGGAAGTTACCGTGTCTCAAATTATAGTATCTGTCTCGCCCTTCTGTAAAGAGCTTTTGCATATTCCGTCTGTATTTCTGCAGAAAAAAGAGTTTCGCCTGCGAACCTCTCGCGCCGCGCGCGGTTGCAAAAGTGACACACTAAAACCGTGCGAGTGCGCATCCTCACGGAGTGTTTTTGTAATATAGGGATGAAGCTTCCAATACTGCAAAAAGGGGCATGACCCTAAGGTCACGCCCCCGCAGATCATCTTATTCTGTTACTGTCTCGGTTACTTCCTCAGCTACGGGTTCTGCGTCTTCGTCAACCAGGATTTCCTCGGCAATTTCAATTGCCTCTTCCTCCTGTGCTTCGTCCGCTGCGGTCTCCTGCAAATCGGTGCTGAGAACTGTATTGCGGTATCTCTTCATACCGGTACCTACAGGAATCAGTTTACCGATGATAACATTTTCCTTCAGACCGATCAGGTTATCTACCTTACCCTTGATAGCAGCCTCCGTCAGAACCTTGGTGGTCTCCTGGAAGGATGCTGCAGACAGGAAGGAATTGGTTGCAAGTGCTGCCTTGGTAATACCAAGCAGAACCTGCTTGCCTTCGGCAGGGGTCTTGCCTTCTGCCTCAAGCTGCTCGTTCATATCCTCGAAGTCAAGCAGATCAACAAGGGTTCCGGGCAGGAAATCTGTGTCGCCGTTGTTCTCGATGCGAATCTTCTTCAGCATCTGACGAACGATGACCTCGATATGCTTATCGGCAATATCTACACCCTGCAGGCGGTATACTCTCTGAACCTCGCGGAGCATGTAATCCTGAACGGCACGGATGCCTTTGATCTTGAGCAGGTCGTGAGGATTTACGCTGCCTTCTGTCAGCTCGTCGCCGGCTTCCAGCACCTGTCCGTCAAGAACCTTGATACGGGAACCGTAAGGAATCAGGTATGCCTTCGTCTCACCGGTCTCGGCGTTGCTTACAACAACCTCACGCTTCTTCTTCGTGTCTCTGATTTCAACAACACCGCCAAACTCAGCGATGATTGCAAGTCCCTTAGGCTTTCTGGCCTCGAACAGCTCCTCTACACGGGGAAGACCCTGTGTGATATCGTCACCTGCCACACCACCGGTATGGAAGGTTCTCATGGTCAGCTGTGTACCGGGCTCACCGATAGACTGTGCAGCGATGATACCGACTGCTTCACCTACCTGTACTGCCTCACCGGTTGCCATGTTCGCGCCGTAGCACTTTGCACAGATTCCGACATGGGAACGGCAGGTGAGAATGGTACGGATCTTCACTTCCTCAATGGGCTCACCCTTCTCATTGACGCCGACGCTGAGAATCTTGGCCGCTCTGGAAGGTGTAATCATATGATTGTGCTTTACAATCATGTTGCCGTCTCTGTCAAAAATATCGTTGCAGGAATATCTTCCCGTAATTCTATCCTTCAGACTTTCAATGGTTTCCTTACCGTCAACAAAGGCCTTAACCACAATACCGGGAATCTCGGCTCTGCCGATGGAACAGTCAGTCTCACGGATGGAAAGCTCCTGGGAAACATCAACCATTCGTCTGGTCAGGTAACCGGAGTCAGCGGTACGAAGTGCGGTATCGGACAGACCCTTACGAGCTCCGTGTGCAGACATGAAGTACTCCAGTACGTCCAGACCTTCACGGAAGTTTGACTTAATGGGCAGTTCGATGGTTCTACCGGTCGTATCAGCCATCAGACCTCGCATACCTGCCAGCTGCTTAATCTGCTGGTTGGAACCACGCGCACCGGAGTCAGCCATCATAAAGATGTTGTTATACTTATCCAGGCCGGCAAGCAGGACCTCGGTCAGCTCCTTATCGGTTTCGTTCCAGGTCTCTACAACTGCTCGGTAACGCTCTTCCTCGGTGATCAGACCGCGGCGGAAGTTTGCGGATATCTTATCCACGGTTGCCTGTGCCGCAGCCAGCATTTCAGGCTTCTTGGCAGGCACGGTCATGTCGGAAATGGATACGGTCATAGCCGCTCTGGTGGAGTACTTGTAACCGATTGCCTTCACATCGTCGAGAACCTCAGCGGTTTTGGATGCTCCGTGGGTGTTGATTACCTTCTCCAGAATCGGTTTCAGCTGTTTCTTGCCGACATGGAAGTCAACCTCGGGCTTTAGGAAATTCTCAGGGATGCTTCTGTCTACATATCCGAGATCCTGAGGAAGAATCTCGTTGAAGAGCAGACGGCCGAGGGTGGACTCAATGGTACCGGTGATGACTTCACCTTTCTCGTTTACCTTGGATACACGCACATGGATTCTGCTGTGCAGTGTACATGCATGATTCTCATAAGCAAGGATTGCTTCGTTTACGCTCTTGAAGAACTTGCCTTCGCCGACAGCTCCGGGTCTCTCCTGGGTCAGATAGTAAATACCAAGGACCATGTCCTGGGAAGGAACTGCCACAGGACCACCGTCGGAAGGCTTCAGCAGGTTGTTGGGAGACAGAAGCAGGAAACGGCACTCTGCCTGAGCCTCTACGGAAAGAGGAAGGTGTACTGCCATCTGGTCACCGTCGAAGTCTGCGTTGAACGCGGTACATACGAGGGGATGCAGCTTGATTGCCTTACCTTCTACCAGAATGGGCTCGAATGCCTGAATACCGAGTCTGTGCAGTGTCGGTGCACGGTTCAGCATAACGGGATGCTCTTTGATTACCTCTTCGAGCACATCCCAAACCTGTGTATCCATCTTATCCACAAGCTTCTTAGCGTTCTTAATATTCTGGCTGATACCCTTTGCCACCAGCTCCTTCATCACGAAGGGCTTGAACAATTCGATCGCCATCTCTTTGGGAAGACCGCACTGGTAAATCTTCAGTTCGGGTCCCACAACGATAACGGAACGTCCGGAGTAGTCAACACGCTTACCCAGCAGGTTCTGACGGAAACGTCCGCCCTTACCTTTGAGCATGTCAGACAGGGACTTCAGCGCTCTGTTGCCGGGGCCGGTAACAGGACGGCCTCTTCTGCCGTTATCGATCAATGCGTCTACGGCTTCCTGCAGCATTCTCTTCTCATTGCGGACAATGATATCGGGAGCGCCGAGTTCAAGAAGTCTCTTCAGACGATTGTTTCTGTTGATGATTCTTCTGTACAGGTCGTTTAAGTCGGAGGTTGCAAAACGTCCGCCATCGAGCTGTACCATGGGACGAATATCGGGGGGAATGACAGGAATGACATCCATGATCATCCATTCGGGCTTGTTGCCGGACTCACGGAATGCTTCCACGACTTCCAGTCTCTTGATGATACGGGCACGCTTCTGTCCGGAGGACTCCTTCAGTCCGGTCTTAAGCTCTACTGCTTCCGCCTCAAGGTCGATAGCCATCAAGAGCTCCTTGATCGCCTCTGCGCCCATGCCTACGCGGAACTTGTTGCCGTAAGTCTCTCTTGCATCCTGGTATTCCTTCTCGGAAAGGATCTGCTTGTACTCAAGTCCGGTCTCACCGGCGTCAAGCACAATGTAGGATGCAAAGTACAGTACCTTCTCCAACACTCTGGGGGACAGATCCAGGATCAGTCCCATACGGCTGGGGATACCCTTGAAGTACCAGATATGAGACACGGGAGCTGCGAGTTCGATGTGACCCATACGCTCTCTACGAACGCTGGCCTTGGTAACCTCGACGCCGCATCTGTCACAGACGACACCCTTATATCTGATCTTCTTATATTTACCGCAATGACACTCCCAGTCCTTGCTGGGTCCGAAAATTTTCTCACAGAACAGGCCGTCTCTCTCGGGCTTTAAGGTTCTGTAGTTGATGGTCTCAGGCTTCAACACCTCGCCGTGGGACCACTCGCGAATCTTCTCGGGTGAAGCCAGGCCGATTTTGATGGCTTCAAAGGTCATGGGCTGATAGGTTGTTTCATTTTTTACTTCTGCCATGAATGATACTCCCTTCCACTATTGTTAGAACATTATCGTGAGGATCTTCTTAGAATTCCTCGTCTCCGTCAAAGTCGCCGTCGAAATCATCGTCGTCGTCGAAATCATCGTCGGAGCTTACAAGTTCACCGCTCTCATCATCGAACTCCTGAGCCTGATAACCCATCTGTCCGAGAGAACCGCTGTCATATTCTTCACCGTACTTGCGATCATCGCCCATCTCATAACGGTAATCAGTATCGCCGTAGTCGATCGTCTCCATGATCTCAACTTCTGTCTGATCCTCGCGAAGAACTCTAACATCGAGGCCGAGAGCCTGCAGTTCTTTCAAAAGAACCTTAAAGGATTCAGGAATACCGGGTTCAGGGATATTGTCTCCCTTGATAATTGCTTCGTAAGTCTTCACGCGGCCGATTACATCATCGGACTTCACTGTCAGGATCTCCTGCAGGGTATAAGATGCACCATATGCTTCCAGTGCCCAAACCTCCATCTCACCGAAACGCTGTCCGCCGAACTGAGCTTTACCGCCCAGAGGCTGCTGTGTTACGAGAGAGTAAGGGCCGGTAGAACGCGCATGGATCTTATCGTCTACCAGATGATGCAGTTTCAGATAATGCATGTGTCCGATGGTTACGGGGCTGTCAAAGTACTCACCCGTTCTGCCGTCACGCAGACGGACCTTACCGTCTCGGGAGATCGGTACGCCCTTCCACAGCTTTCTGTGCTCTCTGTTGTCAGACAGATACTGTAAAACCTCAGGAAGCAGCTCTTCGCCATGCTTTGCCACAAATTCATCCCACTCAAGATTTACATAGTCATTTGCAAGATCCAGAGTGTCCATAATATCATTTTCGTTTGCACCGTCGAATACGGGAGTTGCCACATTAAAGCCGAGGGCTTTGGCAGCGAGGGACAGATGGATTTCCAGGACCTGTCCGATATTCATTCGGGAAGGTACGCCCAGAGGATTCAGAACGATGTCCAGAGGACGGCCGTTGGGAAGGTAAGGCATATCTTCTACGGGAAGCACGCGGGAAACGACACCCTTGTTACCATGACGGCCTGCCATCTTATCACCGACGGAAATCTTTCTCTTCTGTGCAATATAGATTCTGACTGCCATGTTTACGCCGGGAGAAAGCTCATCGCTGTTCTCTCTTGTAAATACCTTGGCATCCACAACAATACCGTATTCGCCGTGAGGAACCTTTAAGGAGGTGTCACGGACTTCTCTTGCCTTCTCGCCGAAGATGGCGCGAAGGAGTCTCTCCTCTGCGGTCAGCTCGGTCTCTCCCTTAGGAGTTACCTTACCTACGAGGATATCGCCGGCTCTGACTTCCGCACCGATGCGGATGATTCCTCTGTCGTCAAGATCCTTCAGGGCATCATCACCTACGCCGGGCACATCACGGGTAATCTCCTCTGGTCCGAGCTTGGTATCACGCGCCTCTGCCTCGTATTCCTCGATATGAACGGAGGTGTAAACATCCTCCTGTACCAGTCTTTCGCTCAAAAGGACAGCGTCCTCGTAGTTGTAGCCTTCCCAGGTCATGAAACCGATCAGGGGGTTCTTACCGAGAGCGAGCTCACCCATAGCGGTGGAAGGACCGTCAGCGATGACCTGACCTGCCGCAACATGGTCGCCCTTGAACACGATAGGCTTCTGGTTATAGCAGTTGGACTGGTTGCTTCTGGAGAACTTGGTGAGGTGGAACTCAGCCTTCTCACCGTCGTCATAAGTCATTCTGATCAAATTAGAGGAAACATAATCAACGGTTCCCGCCTTCTTGGCAACCACACAGACGCCGGAGTCAACAGCTGCCTTAGGCTCCATACCGGTACCTACAACAGGTGCTTCCGTCGTCAGAAGGGGCACTGCCTGACGCTGCATGTTGGATCCCATCAGCGCACGGTTCGCGTCGTCGTTCTGCAGGAAAGGAATCAGTGCGGTAGCCACGGAGAATACCATTCTCGGAGATACATCCATGTAGTCAAACATGGTACGGGGATATTCGGAAGTCTCCTCACGATAACGGCCGGATACGATGTTGCGGACAAAATGTCCTTCTGCATCCAGAGCCTCACTCGCCTGGGCTACATGATAATTGTCTTCCTCGTCAGCTGTCATATATACAACCTCTTCGGTTACGACAGGGTTCATCTTGTCAGTCTTGTCGATCTTTCTGTAAGGTGCCTCAACAAAGCCGTACTCGTTGATGCGGGCATAGCTTGCCAGGGAGTTGATCAGACCGATGTTAGGACCTTCGGGAGTCTCAATGGGGCACATTCTTCCGTAGTGGGAGTAATGTACATCTCGAACCTCAAATCCGGCACGGTCTCTTGACAGACCGCCGGGACCCAGAGCGGACAGACGTCTCTTATGGGTAAGCTCACCCAGAGGGTTATTCTGATCCATGAACTGGGACAGCTGGGAAGATCCGAAGAACTCCTTTACGGCTGCGGTCACGGGCTTGATGTTGATCAGGGACTGGGGAGAAACATCGTCCGTGTCGTGAGTGGTCATACGCTCGCGTACCACTCTCTCCATTCTGGAGAGGCCGATACGGTACTGGTTCTGCAGAAGTTCACCGACCGCACGGATACGTCTGTTGCCAAGGTGATCGATATCATCATCATTGCCGAGGCCGCACTCAAGGTGCATGTTATAGTTAATGGAAGCCAGAATATCTTCCTTCGTGATATGCTTGGGTACAAGCTCGCTGACATTCTTCTTCAGAGCTTCGGCCAGCTTCTCGGGATCCTCGCCGAACTCGTCCAGAATCTGCTTCAAAACAGGGTAATAAACCAGCTCGCGGATACCGAACTCTCTGGGGTCGCAGTCAACAAAATTGGTCAGCTCAACCATCATATTGGAAAGAACCTTCACATTTCTCTCCTCAGTCTGGATATATACGAAGGGAACCGCCTCATTCTGGATGGTGTCAGCCAGCTCACGGGAAACCTTCTCACCGGCGGAAGCGATCACCTCACCGGTCAGGGGGCTAACCACATCAGCAGCCAGAACCTGGTTTCTGATTCTGTTCTTCAGAGCGAGCTTCTTATTGAACTTATATCTGCCGACCTTTGCCAGATCGTATCTGCGGGGGTCAAAGAACATGGCATTGATGAGGCTTTCAGCGCTTTCTACACTGAGGGGCTCACCGGGACGAATCTTTTTATATAACTCTAACAGACCCTCCTGATAATTTTCAGCAGTGTCTTTACCAAAGCTTGCTTCAATCTTGGGTTCGTTGCCGAATACTTCGCGAATTTCATCGTTGGTACCGATTCCGAGGGCACGGATCAGAACGGTCACGGGAACCTTACGGGTTCTGTCCACACGCACATAGAACACATCGTTGGAATCTGTCTCATACTCCAGCCATGCGCCGCGGTTGGGAATCACGGTACAGGAGAACAGTCTCTTACCGATTCTGTCATGATCAATTGCATAGTAAATGCCGGGAGAACGAACCAGCTGGCTTACGATAACTCGCTCCGCACCGTTGATTACAAAGGTACCGGTTTCTGTCATCAGAGGAAGATCACCCATAAAGATCTTATGTTCGCTGATCTCTTCCTTCTCCTTATTGTACAGACGAACTGTAACGGTCAAAGGAGCAGCATAAGTAGCATCTCTTTCCTTGCATTCTTCAATAGAATATTTCACATCGTCCTTGTTCAGTTCAAAGTCTACAAACTCCAGACTCAAGGATCCGCTGTAGTCAGCAATCGGAGAGATATCATCGAACACCTCTTTTAATCCTTCATCAAGGAACCACTGATAGGAGTCCTTCTGGACTTCAATCAGATCGGGCATCTCAAGGACCTCTTTCTGTCTTGCATAACTCATACGCATAACCTTAGAACCGGCTACCGGACGTATTCTGTTTTTTTCCATCGACATTTCACCCCGTTCTTATAGATTTGATGCAAGCCTGTCATCATTATTTTAGTGCTGTTTTGTTCTCGAAAAAGCCTCCCAAAGAATCCTTTTCTGAGATTTGCACAGCAAAAAAAGCCGAAAAAAGGCATAGCTCAACACAATAGTGCATCGTACATAATATCATAAATGAAACAAGCGGTCAAGGAAAATTTGTTTTTATTCAGGAAATATTTTGAAAATTTTCTCTTTCTTCGGAAAAGTGTTCTTACAGCCTATTCACATATGTTGACATGATGATTTATTTCAAACTGACAGCCGGAAACTGCCTGCTTTATCTGAAGTGATGGTCATGAAGTGATTTCTCCGGATATGTAACCGCAGGCAGCCCCAAGTCCCCTGCTCCAAGGATATTCTGAAACCTTCCGGACATTTATTTGTCTTTCATTCGGGTGGCATGGGCATATATGAATAAATGGGCTTGCCATGCCCAAAACACCCGCATCTGAAGACTTCAAAGCTGCTGAAATGGGCATATACAGAAAAATCCTGCTGAAATGCCCAGAAAAGATAACTTTTTCCGGGCATGGGGAAACAGTTTTTATCTATATGCCCAATTAGTAGCTTTATCCTGTTATGGATTGATACAAACCAGAAATTGCCACGGTTTTTGCAACAATAGAGATCACAATCTCTCTGTGCCTCATTTCATGTCTGAATACTCGATCCATCCATCCAATCCCTCAAATTTATGGGCATAGAATGAGATTACTTGTTATTCTTAGTCCAACAGATAGATGGGGAACTAAAACAGA
>JAEDDX010000060.1 GCA_016293615.1 Acetatifactor sp. | reverse complement strand
ACTTGATGGGAACTCTGACATCATATTCGCCTAACGGGGTTCTGAACAGTTACAAGTTAATTATCTTGAACAAGATATTTTATACATGATATAATATCCGAAAAATCGGAAATTCGATAATGATATTGGATGAAAAATAACAAGAATAAGGAGAGTTATATCATGTATATATATGAAAAAATCTTTGCAAGACTTGAAGAATTACATATGAGCCAGATTGAATTATCCCGTCAGACAGGTATTGCAACCAGTACAATCAGTGATTGGCGTAAGAAAAAGATTAATCCACAGGCGGATAAGCTGGTAGCTATATGCAAGGCACTGGATATGTCACTTGTGGATTTGCTTTGTGACGAAGAAGATAAGAAAAGTAAGATTATGACTTCGGATTATATATTTGATGAAGACTTGCTGATTGAACGAATAATTGATTCTTCAGATGAGTTCAAAAGAAGAGTAATTAGCTACATTGAAGCGTCTATTCTTTCTGTTAAAAATATGGAAAGTGGAGATGATTCTGATACAAAGCGAAATGTGTCGATTATCCACGATGCTGAAGGAAATAAAATAGTATTGATAAATGATATTATTTTCAAAGGAAAACGTTCTGTTGAATGGGCAGATGTTGAGAAATATCTTAGACAGTATGTAGGAGAGTTTTATCAGATTGCAGATACAAAAGATATCATATATATCGGAACCGATTTGCCGGATGAGTATGCAGGATCAAACTATACAAAGCACATAAAAGGAACTGTTGCTAAGGCAAAGGCTAATGCTGCGCAGGCTATACCTGAAATGATAGAAATTGCAACTTCAAAGGTATATGAAGAAAACAAAAAGAATAAACATAGCAGACATGCAAAGATTGGTTGGTATCGATATGATACAAGATTTGCTTTACCTGTATATCAAGACAATGGTGAGCTTGATAGATACAATGTTTTTAGCGCAAGATTATTGATTAGACATGCTTCGTCAGGAAAGATGTATCTTTACGATGTTTTAGAAATAAAAAAAGAAACGAGCAAGTCCTGTCAGGCGTAAGCCTTACCCGGTGAAAACCCATTTCCTTTATGTGTAGATGATACTATATGATATTAAAAATGTCAATCCGAATATTCGAAAGCCACTATAAAGATACTTTATTGGTTTGGTAATTTGCGCATACTAAAGATAAGTGAAACTTCCATATTGCAATTCTTGACAGGAGGGGTGAAACTCCAAAATCTTGCCCGCGAATGTTAATGCGAACTAAAGTTTCACCGCATGTTGAGACGGTATCGTTAATTTGTAAAAAGAACAGTTCATAATGGAGAATTGAAATGAGAGCATTTGAAAAAGATATAAGTAAGATAGCATATTTGGTTGTGCAACTATGGCCTGATAATTCTTTAAATGAAGCTGAAGATATATTGAAGGAATACTTCTCCGGAGAGGAGACAGCAGTATTCATTCATGAAATCAGGGAAAAGTATGTTGGATTGGCGCTATGCGGCTTACGACACGATTATGTAGAAGGCTGTGAAACAAGTCCGGTTGGATATTTGGAAGGAATTGTTGTTGATTCAGAATATCGCAACCAGGGTATAGCCCGAACTCTTTGTGAAGAGTGTGAAGCCTGGGCCAAAGAACAGGGATGTACAGAATTTGCAAGCGATTGTGAACTGACGAATACGGAATCCCTTCGATTTCATATGGGTTTAGGCTTTCAAGAAGAGAATAGGATTATTTGTTTCAAGAAGACGATATAGAACATTTAAAGGTAGGTAAATGTCAGAGAATAATTGGGAATCAGTATTAAATGAATAAATCAAAGTTCTTATGAAGAATGTGAGGATAGAAGTGAGGTGGAGGCAGATACAAAAGAAGCTGATATAGTTTCTGTAAGGATGCTCCGCAAGGGAACCCATTGTTTGTGAACCGTGTGGAAGAATTCAGGCAGGTGTTATCAGATATAGAAGTATTTGCAAAAAAGTGTCACAGGTGGAGGCAGACCGGCTCTTTGACCGGTTTTATACCGTGGAAAATGCCAAAGGCTCCACCGGACTTGGCTTGTCGATTGCAAAGCAGTTGACGGAACAGATGGGCAGCCTGATCCGGGCGGAATGGGATGACGGAGAACTATCCATTGTCCTGTGCTGGGGAGAGAAGACGGAGGGCACTGCCCGTACATAAAACGAAACAGATTGCGGGTAATTCTTAGATGCAGCAGAATCAGACGAAGCAACGGGTGCTTTTGGCTGGTAAAAAGGTCGGTGTTATATTATAATAGGGTATGCATGGCGGAATGCCGGGCTTGACAGATCGGGGGGACTTTTGTGAGTAGGATATGGATTACCAGTGATTTGCATATTGGACATAACAGGGATTTTATCTATCACGACAGAGGCTTTGACAGCATAGAGGAGCATGATGAAACCTTGCTCAGAAATTGGAATGAATTGGTGGCTTCGGAAGATACCGTTTATATCCTGGGTGATGTAATGCTGAAGAATACTCTTCAAGATGCCGAGTTTTCTTATGGGTTGTCCATCCTAAAAAGATTGAACGGCAAACTCATCATTATCAGGGGAAATCATGATAGCGTGGGTAAAATAAAGCGATATCAGGAATGTGCAAATGTGGTTCGCGCCGGTGAGGCAGCCATGTATTTGGATTATCCTGAAACGGGAGGGTATCATTTCTTTCTGACGCATTACCCGACCCTGGTTTCTCATAAGAAATTAAAGCAAATGAAATCTGCCCTGATCAATCTCTATGGGCATACGCATCAAAAGGAGCATTTTTATCAGGAACACCCCTATATGTATTGTGTCTGCATGGATGCCCATAATCAGAGCCCTGTGCTGCTGGATGACATTATTGAAGAAATTAAGCAGAAGAAGTCCTCCTATAGGGAATCGGATTGTGAGACGAGTGATCTCCGATAGAGGGATGGAGCGTTTTGAAAGTTGAGAGATTGATTGACGGGAATGTGGTCAGAGTATTCGGGATCAACAAGAAAGGGATTGTGAATGAGTGAATTGTGGGACATATATACCGGCGACAGAAGGATAACAGGGAAGAAGTGCTTTCGCACAGAAGCGGGGACGCTTTCCGAGAATGAGTTTCATATGTGGATCATGGTATGGATCAAGAATCCAAGGACCGGGAAATACCTGGTATCCCAGCGCTCTGCCGATAAGGATAGGGATCCGTTAAAATGGGAGACGGTGGCGGGGCATGCCATAGCAGGCGAGACCGGTTTGGATGCTGCCCTGCGAGAGGTGTATGAAGAAGTCGGAATCACCCTGAAAGCGGAGAACGCTAGAAAACTGGCAACCAAGGTGGCACTTTTTTACAATGGACTGCGTCACAATTGGATTCGAGATTCCTTTTATTTTGAAACAACGGAAGAACCGGATTTGCAGAGGGCAACGACCAGGGAGGTGCTTCGGACAAAATGGCTCACTGTTTCTGAGATCAAAGAGATGTATGAGCGCGGTGAATGTTGTCTGAATATGAAGGATGTTTTCGATTTTGAGGCAAATCCCGTGCCGGCAGACGGATACCGACATATCATCGGCCGGGTCGTGGAGGGAAACATCGACCGCCCCATAGGGTATCCCCATCCTGAACATGAAGATCTGACATATCCTGTGAATTACGGTTATGTCACAGGGGAAAATGGCTGTGACGGTTTGCGCCAGGGCGTATATCTTCTGGGAGAAAACTCTGCGGTGGAGCATTTTACGGGAAAGGTCATTGCCGTCTATCACAGATATTCCGGCAACGAAACGAGTTGGATCGTGGTTCCGTGCGACCGGGAGGGGAATATTCCGGGAAATGTTTCGATCCCCGGTGACGATGAGATCTATGCCCGGATTGCATTTCAGGAGCAGTTCTTCTGCGGAGTGTTGGTGCGTTAAATGATCTCTTGACAGGAAGAGTGATTTTTTCCTATGGTAGTATTATGTGATAGTATTATGGACTGAAACAAAGAATGATGAGGTGGCAGTATGAATCATTTAGGAACAAAGAGACTGGAAACAGACAGGCTTGTATTACGAAGATTTGTACCGGAAGATGCGGCTGATATGTATCGAAACTGGGCGTCTGACCCGGAGGTGACCAAGTTTTTGACATGGCCGACCCATTCGAGTGTGGAAGTCAGTCAGTTTATTGTGCAGGACTGGATTGGCAGGTACGACAGTGATACCTTCTATAACTGGGCAATCGAACTAAAAGAGACCCAAGAGGTGATCGGCAACATCTCGGTTGTAAAGCTGAATGAAGAGACGGAGGCTGCTGATATCGGTTATTGTATTGGCCGGAACTGGTGGGGAAAAGGGATTACGCCGGAAGCTCTCGGCGAGGTTATGGCTTTTCTGTTTGATGAGGTGGAACTGAACAGGGTTGCAGCATGTCATGACAGTAATAACCCCAAATCCGGCCGCGTCATGGAAAAGGCAGGCATGAAATATGAAGGCGTATGGCGCAAGGCGGGAAAGAATAATCAGGGAATATGTGATGAGGTTTGGCATGCCGCATTGAAGGATGATGTATAAGCAAATACCAAAACGCCCGTACACTTTTGACCGGTGTACGGGCGTTTTATTGCTGAACGTTACATGCTGTGCTATAATGGGCGAAAGGCAATAAGGCACATTTTTGTGTCAATGGAAGGAAATGAGCAGAATGGAAAAGCAGTTTTTACCAATGACCGCGTTGGAAATGAAACAGAGGGGCTGGGAACAGCCCGACTTTGTATTTGTCATAGGGGACGCCTATGTCGACCATTCCTCCTTTGGGCCTGCCATTATCAGTCGGGTGTTGGAGGCGCATGGGTATAAGGTCGCCATCATCTCGCAGCCGGACTGGAAGAACGAAGAGAGCATCGCAGTGTTCGGCGCGCCCCGACTCGGCTTTCTGGTGTCCGCCGGCAATATGGATTCCATGGTGAATCACTATACGGTGAATAAGAGACATCGCGGCATGGATGCGTATACACCCGGCGGAAAGAGCGGTAAGCGGCCGGATTATGCAACGATCGTCTATTGTAATCTGATTAAGAAAAAGTATAAAAAGGTTCCGGTGCTGATCGGGGGTATCGAGGCGAGCCTTCGCAGGCTGGCGCATTACGACTACTGGTCCGACAGATTAAAACGCTCTGTCCTGATGGATTCCGGCGCGGATATCCTGATGTATGGTATGGGTGAATTGTCTGTCGTTGCACTTGCCGATGCTCTGAATGCAGGCATTGCGGTGGAAGATATCACCTTTGTGCCGGGGACGGTCTACAAGACGAGGGATGTGGAGCACCTGCTTCGCGGAGAGGGTGGACGGGAAGCAATTGAGCTGCCTTCCTTTGATGAGCTTGTGCAGGATAAACTCTGTTATGCGAAAAGCTTTGGCATTCAGTATCGCAATACGGACTTTTACAGCGCGAAGATTTTGATAGAAAAATACGGCGAGAAGCGTTACATTGTGCAGAATCCTCCGTCCAGACCTCTGACGACGCAGGAGCTGGACGATGTGTACGAACTGCCTTATATGAATACCTATCACCCTTCTTATGAGAAGGAGGGCGGTGTGCCGGCGATCTCTGAAATCAAGTTCTCCCTGACCAGCAACCGCGGCTGTTTTGGCGGCTGCAGCTTCTGTGCCCTGACCTTCCATCAGGGGAGGGTGGTTCAGGCAAGAAGCCACGAGTCACTGATTCGCGAGGCCGTCGAGATGACGAAGCAGCCTGATTTCAAGGGATACATTCACGATGTCGGAGGACCGACTGCGAATTTCAGACGGCCTGCCTGTGAGAAGCAGACAAAGTTCGGCGCCTGTCCGGACAAGCAGTGCCTGTATCCGAATGTCTGTAAAAACATGAAGGTGGATCACAAGGATTATATCGCGCTGCTTCGCAGACTCCGCGCCCTGCCCGGCATAAAAAAAGTGTTCATCCGATCCGGAATTCGCTATGATTATGTGCTTGCGGACAAGGATGAGACTTTTCTCAGGGAGCTTTGCAAATATCATGTCAGCGGACAGCTTCGCGTGGCACCGGAGCATGTCACGGATCATGTGCTGGATTTGATGGGAAAGCCGCGCGCAGAGGTGTATGAGCGCTTTGTACAGAGATTCCGTCAGATGAATGAATCGCTGCACCTGAAACAATATGTCGTACCGTACCTGATCTCTTCACACCCCGGCTCGGATATGAAGGATGCCATCGCCCTGGCGGAAAGCGTGCGTGATATGGGGTATATGCCGGAGCAGGTTCAGGATTTTTATCCGACACCTTCGACAATTTCCACCTGTATGTACTATTGCGGCGTGGACCCCAGAACAATGAAACCGGTCCATGTCACCAGATCGCCGCATGAAAAAGCAATGCAGAGAGCCCTCATTCAATATCGTCTGCCGGAAAATTATCAGCTGGTCAAGGAGGCCCTGCTTTCCGAGAATCGGGCGGACCTGATCGGTTATGGCCCGAAGTGCCTGATTCCGCCCAGACCTTTTAAGAAGGAGGAGAAGGGAAAAAAGCCGCAGACCGGGAAAAAGGGAAAGGGGATACAGCGGTCGGAGCAGAAGAACGGCAGAAGGACATCCGGGAAACCGGCTGTAGGTAAGAGGAAACCAAAGAACTTCGGACAGTTACCGTAAAATATGTATAAATGCCTATAAAATGACAGAAAAATAAAAAGATATTGCCAAAAAAGACAAAAAATACTGGAATTATTTTGTCCAATGCTGTATACTAAACATAGTGGGTTATTCTGAGTTTGTTGTATTATTAAAAGCGAGGGACAGTATGCAGACAATGAAGGATGCGTATCAACATTCAATTGAACAGTTGCTGAATGCTTATTATCGTATGATCCTGTTTGTGGATCTGGATGATGACACTTATGAACTCGTGAAGTGGATGGATGACGAGTGGAGCGACACGACCATGGGGCGCGAGACGACCACTTTTACAGAGCGATTCCGCTGTTTTATCGCGGGAGACTTATGCCATCCCGACGATAAGGAGAGATTCAGAGCCTGCACGGATACTCAGTTTTTGCGAAATGCTTTTCGCAAGAATGGTTTGAAACCGATCTATGTGGATTATCGTCGCAAGGCAAGGGTGGAGGATGAGACTTACCGCAATGTCAGGCTGGAGATTTTGCCGCATTTGGACGAGACTGACAAGCTGACTGCTTATATTTTTGTCCGTGACATGGAGGATGCGCCGCAGACCCCCGACAATGGTTCCGGCAGAAGCGGACAGGATGCATTTCGCGGCCTTAATACAAGTAAGCGCGGTATCCTGGTCATTGATGATAGTGAAACGGACCGGGAGTCGCTTGCTGATATTTTGCAGGATGACTATACCGTTTTCAAGTGTTCGAACGGTGCGGAGGGCATGGAGTATCTGAAGAAGCATTCCGATGAGATCTCCCTTGTCATGCTCGATGTGAATATGCCTGTGATGAACGGATATGAATTCCTGGAAAAGGTTTCACAGCAGGAGTATCTTAAGAACATTCCGATTATTGTCACTTCAAGTATCAGTGATCTGCAGAAAGAAGAGAAATGTCTGAATCTCGGAGCGGTTGACTTTGTCATTAAGCCTTATAATACGGGGATCATTAAGAGCCGCATCCGCAATGTCATTAAGATGACGGAATCCACGGCCATGCTGGATGTGATGGAGATGGACGAATTGACCGGAGTCTATACCAGACAGGCATTCTGCCATCATGCCGAAGTACTGCTGAAGAGAAATCCGGATACCGTATATGATCTGGTGATCTCGGATATCGAAGATTTTAAAATGATCAACGAGCGCTACGGTATGCATGTCGGAGACGAGATCCTGCGCGGCATCGGCAGAGAACTCAAAAAGGGGATGGAGCACGGCGTTCTGACCGGCCGCTACAACGGAGACCAGTTCGTCAGCCTGATGGAGCATAACGAGCATATTGACGAACAGGAATTGCTTTTGTTTTGCCGGACCATGCTTGACAATACTCCAATGAGGAATCTTGTCACAAAGTTCGGTATCTACGATGATGTAGATCATGCGGTGCCTGTGACGGTACTTTGCGACAGAGCTTTGATGGCGCTTCGTACGATCAAGCACCAGTACGGCAAGTCTTGTGCGAAATTTGATGAGGAGTTGCTTCATAAGGTGACGCAGCAGCAGAACATTGAACTGGATATGCATACGGCACTGCGTGAGGAGCAGTTCAAGGTATATTATCAGCCGAAGCATGATGTCAAGAGCGGTGCTCTTGTGGGTGCGGAGGCCCTGATTCGCTGGATTCATCCCGAGTATGGTTTTATGTCGCCAGGGGAGTTTATTCCTTTGTTTGAAAAGAACGGTTTCATTACCGAAGCAGATACATTTGTGTGGAAGAAGACCTGTGAAAACCTTCGCAAGTGGATCGACAAGGGACTGAGCGTGGTTCCTGTCTCGGTCAATGCTTCCAAGCTGGATTTCCAGCAGCCGGGGTTTGTGGAGAGAATTTCCGAACCGGTAGAGGAGTATCGGATTTCGCCTGATTTTCTGCATATCGAGGTGACCGAGTCTTTGTTTGCTGACAATATCGGTGAACTTGTCAATCTGTTGAAGCAGGTTCGTAAAGCAGGCTTCCAGGTGGAGCTGGACGATTTCGGTACTGGTTATTCTTCCTTGAATACCCTGGGCACCCTGCCGCTTGATGTTGTGAAGCTGGAAATGTCGTTCATGCGCCAGATCCATGAGGAGAGGAGACTGCGTGTGCTTTCCGCCTGTATTAATCTGGCGAAGAGTCTGAGCCTTAAGACGGTAGCGGAAGGCGTGGAGAGCGATGAACAGCTTTCTCTTCTGCAGACCCTGGGAGCGGATGTGGTTCAGGGCTTCTATTATTCCAGACCGATTCCGGCAGATGAATTTGAGGAGTATCTGACCAAACACACGATTTCTGAGGCAGTCTGTCATAATGTTGACCTGACCAACGAGAACAAAGATGAATCAGGAGTCTATGTCGTAGATGGGCATGGGCTGATCGTATCCTTCAATGAGACGGCGCATAAGGTATATCCCGGACTGGCAGTGAATAAAAAGTACCGGGACTGCTTCGGCGGAATCTGTCCTCATGAAATAGAAGGCTGTGTCATCAAAGGACCGCATGTGGTCTGGAATGTGGTGCGCAATATGTATGAGAACATTGACCTGTTCCGGTTAGAGCTGCCCGGAAGGGGAGTCTGCACCACAGTCGCCTTCACGACAGTCGGTGAGGAGGAAGTATTTGCCAAGAAATATCGGGAGCAGGAACTGAAGGCGCAGTATATGACATTGATTCAGGCCTTGTCAGACGAATACAATGATGTATATTCCATGAATCTGCGCTCCGGTGAGATTACCATCTGCCGTTACAGCGGAAACGCTCAGGGAGTGGCTGACAAGATCAATATCGGAGCCGGTTACAGAGAGGCCATGGATTATTACATTGAACACTTCGTCTATGAAGAGGACCGCGAGAGATTCCGGGAAGTCACTAAGCTGTCTCATATTCTGAAGGAACTTGAGAACAAAAGCTCCTCGACCTATACATATCGTGTATTCAGGGATGGCAATGTTTTGTACTTCAATGCGAAGTTTTTCAAGCCCAATGATGCAAATTATGCGGATTCCATCGTACTTGCGTTTGGCAATGTAGATAAGGAGACAAGAACCCTGCTTGCCGAGCAGGAGAAGATGCAGGAAAGAAACGATATCATCAGGGCCATTGCGGGAGTTTATTACGCCACTTTCTATGTGGACCTTGAGGATAACACCTATGAGATCATCAACGGACATGATGCGATTCGGCAAGTGACCGAAGGCATTACGGATTGTCAGGAGGCGCTGTTTCGGGTCGCGGATCTTCTGACCGATTCGGAATACATTGACAGGATGCGTGATTTTAATGATATCAGCACATGGCCGGAGAGACTGAAGGACACGGACATTGCGAGCCGCCGGTTTATCGGACTGACCAAGGGAAAATCCAAAGTGAACCTGATTTCGGGAAAGCGGGATGCAGACGGTAAGGTCACACATGTGGTGTTCACGGTGCGACAGGTTTCCGACGATGATTTTAAGCAGGCTTAAGGGGCGTCGGAGCAGATATCAATGATCGGTATGAGGATTTCTGACAGCATCAGAAAGAACTCGGGAAACAGACTCCGGGAATTGGTCTGAAAATGAAATAGAAGTGAGTTACGGATACCCTGCCGCATGCCAAGCGGCAGGGTTTTTCTGCTTTGGCGATATTTAGTATTGCGCTTTATTGCTTTACCATGGTATAATGCCAAAGAGCTTGATGCTTCTGTAAAAAAACAAAGAAGTATCATAGGAGAGGAGAGAGAACGATGTTATCTACTATCAATTTCTGTATTATTGCGGCTATCGTTCTGTATTTGCTGGTCATGCTTGCAATCGGGTTCGTGTTCAGCAAAAAGAACGAAAATGCTTCTGACTTCTATCTGGGAGGAAGAAAGATCGGTCCTATCGTAACGGCAATGAGTGCTGAGGCGAGTGATATGTCCAGCTGGCTTTTAATGGGTCTTCCCGGAGTAGCCTATCTTTCGGGTGTCTGTGATGCATTTTGGACTGCCTTCGGTCTTGCAATCGGTACCTGGTTCAACTGGTATCTGGTGGCACGCCGTCTGCGCCGTTACTCCAGTAACCTCAATGCTATCACGGTGCCGGAATTTTTTTCCAGAAGATATCATGATGATAAGAAGATCTTAAATGCCATTGCGGCTCTTGTTATCATCATTTTCTTCATTCCTTATACCGCCTCCGGCTTTGCGGCATGCGGAAAGCTGTTCAACAGTCTGTTCGGTGTAAACTACACTGTTGCGATGGTGGCATCAGCTATGGTAATTCTGTGTTATACCATCATGGGCGGTTTCAGTGCCGTTTCCACGACGGACCTGATTCAGAGCTGTGTCATGACCATCGCACTGGTTGTTGTGCTTGGCTTTGGTATCTCCACCGCGGGTGGTGTGAATGCTGTGATAGATAATGCGCAGTCCCTGGCAGGCTATCTTTCCCTGACATCCATGCATGACATGGCCGGCAACACTGCAACGCCTTACGGACCGATTACTATCATCTCCACCATGGCGTGGGGACTCGGATATTTCGGAATGCCCCATATTTTGCTTCGCTTCATGGCAATCAAGGATGAGAAGAAGCTGGTTCTCTCCAGAAGAATTGCTTCCGTCTGGGTTGTCATCGCAATGAGTGTAGCAATCATCATCGGTGTTGTCGGTTACGGTATGACCAAGGCCGGTGCGCTGGAATTTTTGGAAGGTTCCGCGAGTGAGACCATTATCGTGAAAATTGCAGGCCTCATCAGTCAGCATGGCGTGTTCGCTGCTGTGGTTGCAGGTATCATTCTTGCGGGAATTCTCGCGGCAACGATGTCCACATCCGACAGTCAGATGCTGGCTGCGGCATCCAGCGTAAGCCAGAATATCGTACAGGATTTCTTCAAGGTTAAGCTTACTGAGAAACAGAGTCTTGCAATTGCGAGAGGAACCATTTTCGCAATCAGCGTCATTGCTGTCTTCCTGGCAAGAGACCCTAACTCCAGCGTATTCGGAATCGTATCCTTCGCTTGGGCCGGCTTCGGCGGTGCTTTCGGTGCGGTCATGCTCTGTGCTCTGTTCTGGAAGCGCTCTACGAAGAAGGGTGCACTTGCCGGTATGATTGCGGGCGGCGTAACGATCTTCGTATGGAAGTACTGCGTTCGTCCTCTGGGAGGCGCATGGAACATTTATGAACTGCTTCCTGCATTTTTGGTAAGCCTTGCAGCGATCGTAATTGTCAGCCTTCTGACGGCTAAGCCGGATGAGACGATTATCAAAGAGTTCGAAGAAGCCTGCGGCAAATAATAGCAGAATCAATATCGGATGAATAGGAATAGACCTCTGAGCCCCGATCGTGTTTTTGACGTGTGCTCAGAGGTTGGTTTTACGGGGACGAATCAATGGTAAGAATAAGGACATTTTTAAAACGAAAGAACATCGTATTCTCAGCAAAGCGTTACGGGATCGATGCCCTGGGTGCCATGGCGCAGGGTCTGTTCTGCTCCCTTCTCATCGGAACGATCATCAAGACATTGGGGCAGCAGCTGCATGTGCAGATGCTGATTGATGTCGGCGCTTACGCGATGGCGGTGGCCGGCCCTGCGATGGCAGTGGCGATCGGCCGTGCCCTGCAGGCAGATGCAATGGTACTGTACTCTCTGGCGGCAGTCGGCTGGGCGGCAAATGTGGAAGGCGGCGCCGGCGGCCCGCTGGCAGTTTTGATCATCGCAGTGATTGCGGCTGAGTGCGGTAAGGCTGTTTCCAAGGAAACCAAGATCGATATACTGGTGACACCTGCCGTCACGATTTTGATTGGTGTAGGGCTGGCAAAACTGATTGCGCCTCCCATCGGAACCGCAGCGAGCGGGTTTGGCATCCTGATCGATCAGGCGACGAAGCTGCAGCCCTTCTGGATGGGGATTGCAGTTTCCGTGCTGGTGGGCATTGCCCTGACTCTGCCGATCTCTTCCGCAGCGATCTGCAGTGTGCTGGCATTGACCGGACTTGCCGGCGGAGCCGCACTGGCGGGATGCTGTGCACAGATGGTCGGATTTGCAGTGATGTCATTTAAAGAAAATAAATGGGGCGGACTGGTTTCCCAGGGACTCGGCACCTCGATGCTGCAGATGCCGAATATTGTGAAGAATCCCCGCATCTGGATCGCACCCATCGTGGCGTCTGCAATCACGGGACCGATCGCAACCTGTGTCTTCCGTCTTGAGATGAACGGCGCACCGATCAATTCGGGTATGGGTACCTGCGGTCTTTGCGGACCGATCGGCGTGATCACCGGCTGGGTGTCACCGGTTGAGTCAGCGGTGGAACTGGGGGCACAGGCTATCACGCCCGGAGCCTTTGAGTGGATCGGACTGCTTCTGGTCAGTATCGTTTTACCTGCAGTCATCACTCCTTTGGTGAACCTTGTCTGCAAAAAGCTCGGCTGGGTGAAGGACGGAGATATGAAGCTGCAGTAGAAGACGTGTGTTTTCCCTTATTTCTTGCTTTTTGGGGAAAAATCCGTTATAATGTGAATTATGATTGTTGCGCCGAAAAAACCGCACGACAAAAACACAGAAAGGTTTGGAAAAGATATGGAAAGAAGAGTTGGTACAGTATCAAGAGGAATTCGCGGACCGATCATTCGCGAGGGAGATAATCTTGTTGATATTACCGTTGAAAGTGTATTGGAGGCTGCAAAGAGCGAAGGCTTTGAACTTAGAGACAGAGATGTCATCGCCCTGACGGAATCCATTGTTGCCCGCGCACAGGGAAACTATGTGACGGTGCAGGATATTGCGGAGGATGTGAAAAACAAGCTTGGCGGCGGTACCGTCGGCGTCATTTTCCCGATTCTGTCCCGCAATCGTTTTGCAATTAACTTAAAAGGTATCGCAATGGGCTGCAAGAAGGTCGTTTTGATGCTCAGCTATCCCTCTGACGAGGTTGGCAATGCATTGATCACCTACGATCAGCTTGACGAAGCCGGTATCAATCCTTACTCCGATGTGCTTGATCTTGCGAAGTATCGTGAACTGTTCGGCGAGAATAAGCATGAATTCACCGGTGTGGACTATGTGCAGTATTATTCCGACATCATTGCTGCGGCCGGTGCCGAGGTTGAGGTGGTATTTGCAAATCAGGCCAAGACCATTTTGAACTACACAGACTGCATCATTAACTGTGATATCCATACCAGAGCACGCACCAAGCGTATTCTGAAGGCTGCGGGCGCAAAGGTAGTATGCGGACTGGACGATATCTGTACCGCACCGATCAACGGAAGCGGGTACAACGAGAAGTATGGTCTTCTTGGTTCCAACAAGTCTACCGAGGATAAGATCAAGCTGTTCCCCAAGGAGTGTAAGCAGCTGGTTCTCGATATTCAGGAAAAGATTCTGAAGGAGACCGGCAAGCATGTGGAAGTAATGGTATATGGCGACGGTGCGTTCAAGGATCCTCAGGGTAAGATCTGGGAGCTCGCTGACCCTGTTGTTTCTCCCGCATACACGGACGGTCTGATCGGAACCCCCAACGAGTTGAAGCTGAAGTATCTTGCGGATAACGACTACGCGAACTTAAGCGGCGAAGCTTTGAAGCAGGCAATATCCGAAAGCATCAAGGCAAAGAACGGTGACTTAAAGGGCAACATGGCTTCCCAGGGTACTACACCCAGACAGTTGACCGATCTGATCGGCTCTCTGTGTGACCTGACTTCCGGCTCCGGAGACAAGGGAACGCCTATCATCCTGATTCAGGGATATTTCGATAACTATACAAACGATTAATGTTTTGTAAGCACAGGGCATCCGGACAGGGTGCCCTGTGTGTTTTCAGAAGGGGTCTGCACGGCATATCAGTGAAGCTGTCCGGAAAGGAGGGCAACACATGGACACGGAACCAAGAAGATATCTGAGAAAGAAAAGGAGGAGTCTTGTCCTCCTGGGACTCATTTTCCTGCTTTCCGCCTGCGCAGGAAAGGAACGGACAGATACGGGTGTGAGGTCTGCGGCAGAATCCCTGCCGCAGACCTCACAGCAGATTAAGATGCAGAATCCGAATACATCTGCGGGGACCGCGGCGGAGCAGGAGACGGACGGGCAGAGCGAAGCGGAGCAGGAGACG
>JAEDDX010000059.1 GCA_016293615.1 Acetatifactor sp. | reverse complement strand
CTTATCTTTGCTGTGATAGGAGCCGCAGCCTTACTGCTTATTTCAGTTGTCGCAGGAATACTGATAAAAAGGAAAAAACGTGGATAATATTATTACAGTTAAAATTGCAGGGAAGATTATAGAAATATCACCACTGTACGACTATATTGCAGATTACTGTAAATCTTATATAACAGATGGTATTCCTGATTTTAAGGTTAGAATAACCCAGTCGGATATTGAATTTGAACGCGCCAAGTCTGCTGCAGAGGATAGAAAAGAAGGTATCCCCATCCGCTATTTCACGGACGAATACTTGGAAACCCTTGCGGTCTACCGTAAGATTGCCGAGCAGATGTTATCCTACGATACCATCCTCTTTCATGGTTCTGTCATTGCAGTGGATGGATTCGGCTATCTCTTTACCGCCAAGTCCGGCACCGGCAAGTCCACCCACGCGAGACTCTGGCGGGAAACCTTTGGCGACAGGGCTGTGATGGTCAATGACGATAAGCCCCTGCTACAGATTACGAAAGAGGGTGTGATTGCCTATGGTACACCTTGGGACGGCAAGCACAGACTCAGCACCAATACATCTGTACCTTTAAAGGGTATCTGTATCTTAGAAAGGGCGGCAAGGAATCATATTGTAAGGCTGGATTCAAAGGAACAGCTGCGGAGTGCCTACCCTATGATGGTCCAGCAGACACATAAGAGCAGTCATCCCGCAAGTGCCCTAAAGACAATGGAACTGATAGACAGACTGATGGAAGCTGTGCCAATCTATCGGCTTTCCTGCAACATGGAGCCGGAGGCTGCAAAGGTGGCTTATGAAGGGATGCAGGGGTATAAGTTTTCGAAGTAAAGAAAATAATATATTAAAGTTGGGTGATTTTGCACCAAAGTTTAAAATAAAACTTGTTATTCTATCATGCTTATACTACAATCATATTAAAGTAAGGTGACTTTGCACCGCAGTTTAAAATGGAGATGGTGCGTATGCATATTAAAAGAGACAGATACCTGAATCAGTTAATTAGTCGAAAGGAAAATGGCCTTATCAAGGTTATTACCGGAATTAGAAGATGCGGAAAGAGTTATCTGCTTTTCCATATTTTTTATGATCATCTGATTTCACAGGGAGTAAAGGCGGAACAGATTATTGACATAGCATTGGATGATGACACAAATGCTATGTATCGTGAACCGGCTGAATTATCCAGGTTCATAAGGTCTAAAATTACGGATAAGGAAAGTATGTATTACATTATGATAGATGAGGTACAGTATGCGATTACGCAAGAGGAATTCAGAAATCCGGGTGAAATAAAACTGTACGATGTATTGAATGGACTTTTAAGACTCCGTAATGTTGATATTTATGTGACCGGCAGTAATTCAAAGATGCTGTCAAAAGATGTCATGACAGAGTTCAGAGGTCGCGGGGATGTTGTGGAAGTGTACCCGTTATCCTTCAAGGAGTATTATGATTTTGTAGGCGGAGATAAGAGCGAAGCTTATGAAGAATATGCCTTATATGGTGGAATGCCATTGGTCATCAGCAAAAAGACAGATGACGAAAAATACAAGTATCTTTCTACGCTGTTCACGGAGGTATATTTTAAGGACATCATTGAACGATACAAAATCGAGATGCCGGATGTTCTCGGAGAGCTTACCGATGATTTGTGTTCTTCCATTGGTTCGCTTACAAATGCTACAAAGATTGCCAATACATTACAGACTGTCAAGAATATAAAAGTGGCAAGTCCGACAATATCAAGATATTTGGAGTATTTAGAGGAATCTTTCCTGTTCCGTTGTTCAAAGAGATATGATGTAAAAGGGAAGAAGTATTTTTCCTATCCCTCAAAGTATTACTGTACAGATATAGGGCTTCGTAATGTCCGGCTGAATTTAAGACAACAGGAAGAAACTCATATCATGGAAAACATTATTTATAACGAGCTGATTACCAGAGGTTATTCTGTGGATGTCGGTGTGGTTGAGGTCTATGAAAATGATGAAGCCGGTAATCGACACAAGGTTGCATGTGAAATTGACTTTGTTGTGAATCGAGGTGCAAAGAAATACTATATTCAATCAGCATTAAGTATGAGTGATCCTGTAAAAGCTAAAATAGAGTTAAGACCATTATTGGGTACAAGGGATTTTTTTAAGAAAATAGTGGTGTCAAAGTCATCCATGAAGCCTTGGACGGATGAGGATGGAATTGTACATTTGGGATTGTATGATTTCCTCTTAAATGAAGATTTGATTAATATGTAAATGGGAACCACTAGGAATTGAAAAGAAATTATGTGAAATGTACTGCGAAAGGAGAAAGGAATGAAGTTAAAAGACACCTATATTACCCACGATAGTGATGGAGAACAGATTTTGTTGGATACAAGCAGTTCCTTTGCGGGACTGATCCGCAGTAACAAGACGGCAGCATTTATCGTGGAGTGTTTAAAGGAAGAAACCACGCAGGAGAAAATCGTGGAAGCTATGTTTGAAAAGTATGATGCACCGAAGGATGTACTTGCAAAGGATGTGTCAGATGTGATAGAGAAGCTTAGGAAAGTTGGAGCTTTAGATGAGTAAGACCACTTACGAAGAATACCTGAAACGATACGGAACTCTGACCTATAAAAACACCGGAACCAGTATGCTGCCCCTTTTGAAGCAGGGCAGGGATGCCTTTATCGTAAGGGCAGTGGGTGAGTATGAAACCTGTAAGAAATGGGATGTGGTTCTGTACAAAAGGCCACCGGAAAGTTATGTACTTCATAGAGTGATACAGGTTCGTGACAATAGTTACGACATCTTAGGGGATAACTGTATCGGGATTGAGAGAAACATTCCAAAAGACGCTGTCATCGGTGTGATGACCGGATTTATACGGAATGGAAAGAAGTACGAGGCAGACAGCAGACTTTATAAGCTGTATGTTTTATTTTGGTGCAAGCCATACCGGATTAGAATACTGATGAAAAAAATATGGCTAAAGTGTTCCCGTATATGGAGAAGAAAAGATAAATAATGGATGTAATATATACCCTGCGACAGCGGCAGGACAGAAAGATAATATGAAAGAGAATAAAAAGGACAATCAGACCACTGCCCTTCGCTTCATCAGCCGGGTGGCAGGTCGTGGCAAATTGTATATTGTTATTTTACTGCTGGTGCAGATGGTTCTCGGTATCAGCAGTGTTTTTTATGCCCTTTTGCTTCGGGGAATCATAGATGCTGCCGTATCCCACGATAAGGACGGGATGATATTACATATCCTTTTATTTGCTTCCCTTGTGGTGGGACAGATTGCCCTTCGGGCTCTGCTTCGTTTCTTAGAGGAATTTTCCAAGGCAACCTATGAGAATGCCTTTAAGAAACGACTCTTTCGTGAACTTCTGATGAGGGATTACGGGGAAGTGACAGCTGTGCATTCCGGGGAATGGATGAACCGCCTTACCTCAGATACGGTGGTGGTAGCGGAAGGACTTGCTACCATTGTACCGGGAGTGGCAGGCATGATGACCAGAATGGCAGGTGCTCTTGTGGTGATTCTGATGATGGTGCCGAAGTTTTTCTATATTCTTGTACCGGGCGGGATTCTGCTTGTTCTCCTGACCTATACATTCCGCAAGAGATTAAAGAAGCTCCACAAAAGGATGCAGGAAAAGGACGGCATTGTCCGAATCTTTCTGCAGGAGCATCTGGGCAGTCTGATGATTGTAAAGGCTTTTGACAGGGAAGAGGAAAGTGTCTTGCAGGCGGAAAGCACTATGGCAGACCATAAAACGGCTCGCATGAAAAAGAATCATTTTTCCAATATCTGCAACATCGGCTTTGGCGGTGTTATGAATGGAGCCTATGTAGTGGGTGCAGTATATGGAGCATTTGGAATCTATAACGGGACTATGACCTACGGAACCTTTATGGCTTTGCTTCAGCTGATCAGCCAGATACAAAATCCTTTTGCCAATATTACCGGCTATCTTCCAAAGTATTTTGCCATGACAGCCAGTGCCGAAAGGCTGATGGAAGCGGAAGGTTTTAAGTCCGGGAAAAAGGAGTCTTTGTCGCTGGAAGAGGTAAAGGACTACTATGAAAACCGATTTGAGGCACTTAGCATGAACCATGTGGACTTTTCCTACGAGGAAGATAATGAAGTGCTCCGTGATTATTCCCTGACCGTCCGTAAGGGAGAATTTGTGGCATTTACCGGGGCTTCCGGCTGCGGCAAGAGCACGGTGCTAAAGCTCTTGTTAGGATTATACAAGCCGCAGGCAGGCGGCATTACTCCGGATGAAAACTATAAAAGACTCTTTGCCTATGTGCCACAGGGCAATCACTTAATGAGTGGAACCATCCGCAGTGTGGTGGCATTTGCTGACCCCGGAGAGCAGGGCAATGAGAAGCGGATAAATAACGCCCTTAGCCTTGCCTGTTGTGATTTTGTAAGTGAACTGCCAAGAGGAGCAGATACGCTTCTTGGAGAACGGGGACTTGGGCTTTCGGAAGGGCAGATGCAGCGCCTCGCCATCGCAAGGGCAATCTTTTCAGAAAGTCCCATACTGATACTGGATGAGGCAACTTCTGCACTGGATGCGGATACTGAGAGAAAAGTACTTGAAAATATTAAGTCCATGACAGATAAGACCGTCATCATCGTAACCCACAGACCGGCAGCGTTGGCGGTGTGTGACAGACAGATACATTTTGGAGAGGAGAAGGAACATGAAAAAGGAGATTGATAAGACAGGGGAGGATATGCTTTATCTGATTACCTGTGCACTCCACAATCAGACACCGGATAAAGACAAAGTTTGTGAAATGAACCTTACTGCTCTCTATCGTTATGCCCAACGCCATACCCTTGCAGCGATTACCTATGATGCGCTGGAGCTGCTTGGAAGTAGCACAGGGGAAGGGCTGCGTGCCTTGGCAAAGGACGATACAGTTGTTTCTGTGCTTACAAAATGGAAGGAGACAAGGGATAAAGCACTGCGCAAGAATCTGATGTTAGATGCAGCGAGAAAGAAACTGTTTCAATACATGGATGCAGAGCATATCTGGTATATGCCCCTGAAAGGTGCGATTTTAAAAGACCTGTATCCCAAACAGGAAATGCGTCAGATGGCTGATAACGATATTTTGTTTGATGCAGAGTATGAAGCGGCTGTTAAGGATTATTTTGTCAGGGAAGGCTATGAA
Organism: Acetatifactor sp.; assembly: GCA_016293615.1. Lineage (GTDB taxonomy): Bacteria > Bacillota > Clostridia > Lachnospirales > Lachnospiraceae > Acetatifactor. Next base: position 9,546 of record JAEDDX010000059.1, on the reverse strand, counting down.
GTGATTTCCTACGCAAAAGAGAATAATGATGTATATGAGAAGGAGCCTGTCTATAATTTTGAGATGCATACCTCGCTGTTTCGAGAGGCGCATAATGAGGTATGGGCAGATTACTATAAAGATATCACGTTAAGACTGAAGATGGAGGAGGAGACTTATCAATACTCTTTTACCGATGAAGATTTTTATATCTATTTTATTCTCCATACCTTCAAGCACTTTGACGGGTGCGGCACCGGAATCCGCTACTTTGTGGACTCTTATGTCTATCAAAATGCCAAGAACCTGGACTGGAGCTATATTGAGGGAGAACTGGATAAGCTGGGTGTCCTTGCATTTGAAAAGACCTTCCGCAGTGTTTCCATGAAGATATTTGGAAATGGTGAGGCTGTAAGCCGGCTAAACAGGGAAGAAAACAGTATGCTTTGCGACAGTATGTTAGCAGGAACCTACGGAAACTTACAATCCGAAATTGACAAAAAGCTCCATAAAATACAGGGGAATGAGGACAGGATAACGAAGAATACGAAAGTGAAATATATCATTGGCAGACTGTTTCCACCCATGTCTTATTACAAAGCATACCATCCATTTATATATAAGACCAGAATATTCATACCTTTTTTTGTGATATTCCGAATGGTAAGGGGAGTATTACAGCATTGGAGGGAAATGATGAGGGATATTAGGGTGGTTTTGAGAATTGATCAGGCTGATAATTAGAAGAGCACCGACCGAAGTCAGTGCTCCGGAACCCTGTGGCAGAGGCTAAATCCTCTTGTAGAAGCCCCCGTTCTTCACGAATTGTTTTCAGGTGATTAATGACCGCCATAGCAAACACCTACTTTCTGATACTCTTTTTATGGTAACAAGGATACTTCATATGCTGTCCGTAAATAAGGACTTGTTTATTGTAAGTATTCTCCATTTTCAACTGTATCCTGCTTTAATACCCAGGCAATCTGTCCATCTTCAAATTCCGGTTCCATACTGTCACCACTGATTTTTACACCGTAGCTTGCAGTATCTGGGATAATATCCGTCGTAAGCTGAATTGTTTCTTTTTGTAAAAAAGAGTCCTGTTTTTATTTTGACAACGGGAAGAAAAGAATATATAATATTTCGATAAAGATAAATGAGCATGACTGTTTTTTGCTCGGAATTCACCGGATAAGGGGGTTAAAGGATGAAAAAACTGGAAGAATATGTAGTAAGTATTCCGGATTTCCCGGAGGAGGGTATTATTTTCCGTGATGTGACAAGTGTTCTGCAGGATGCGGAAGGATTGCGCCTTGCAATTGACACCATGCAGGAGAAAATCAGCGACCTTGAGTATGATGTGGTGGTGGGACCGGAATCCAGAGGATTCATTTTCGGAACGCCCATTGCTTATAATAACAACAAACCCTTTATTCCGATCCGCAAGGCCGGCAAGCTCCCCAGAGAGACGGTTTCCATCTCTTACGACCTGGAATATGGTAAGGCAACCATCGAGATGCACAAGGACAGCATCAAGCCCGGCCAGAGAGTATTGATCGTAGATGACCTGATTGCGACCGGCGGAACCACTGAGGCAATGATCAGGCTGATCGAGAGCCTCGGCGGCGTAGTGGCGGGTGTCGTTGTATTGATCGAGCTGGCAGGACTCAAGGGAAGAGAACTGATTCAGGGCTATCGCCTGGAGTCCGCTATCTGCTATCCCGGAAAATAGTTTTTTCCGCACAGATACTTTTATGAGAAAATGACAGCTGCACGGCAGCAGGAAAGCGTGACGAAGTTGGCTGAAGAGAATAGAAATGTCGTTTCAATTGAAAGTAAGACCGGTGAACCCGAGGTTTCCAAGACTCCCGATGCCTTGTATCAGGAGCTGATTCAGAGTGTGCAAAAATATCACCCAAGCGATGATATTTCCATGATCCGCAAGGCGTATGAGACTGCTTCGGAGGCACATAAGGATCAGTTCCGCAAATCAGGGGAGCCTTATATCATCCATCCGCTCAATGTTGCGATTATTCTGGCGGAGCTGGAGCTGGATAAAGAGACGATCATCGCAGGTCTTTTGCATGATGTGGTAGAAGATACTGCCATGACGGAGGAAGACTTAAAGCGGGAATTCGGAGAGGATGTCGCCCTTTTGGTAGACGGCGTCACCAAACTGGAGAGTATACCGCTGACCTCGGAAAACCGCAATCAGTCGGATGAGAAGCTTGAGATGCAGGCCGAAAACCTGCGTAAGATGTTCCTCGCCATGGCGAAGGATATCCGTGTCATCATGATCAAGCTGGCAGACCGTCTGCATAACATGCGTACCCTGAAGTATAAGACCGGACCCAGCCAGAAGCGGATCGCAAGGGAGACGCTCGAGATTTACTGTCCCATTGCACAGAGACTGGGTATCAGTAAGCTGAAGATCGAACTGGATGACCTTTCTCTGAAATATCTGGAGCCGGAAGTGTACTATGATCTGGTGGACCAGATTTCCATGCGTAAGAGCGCCCGTGAGGAATACATCCGAAGCATTGTCGAAGAGGTGGACGGACACATCAGAAATGCCGGCATCAAGGCCAAGGTCGACGGAAGAGTCAAGCATTTCTTCAGCATTTACAAGAAGATGAAGAACCAGAATAAGACGCTGGATCAGATCTATGATCTGTTCGCGGTTCGAATCATTGTCGATTCCGTGAAGGACTGTTATGCTGCACTGGGTGTGATCCACGCGAATTACAAGCCCATTCCCGGCCGCTTCAAGGACTATATTGCCATGCCGAAGGCAAATATGTATCAGTCCCTGCATACGACTCTGATCGGAAGCACCGGCCAGCCTTTTGAAATACAGATCCGTACCTTCGATATGCATAAGGCGGCAGAGTACGGTATCGCGGCCCACTGGAAATATAAAGAGGCCTCCGACGGCAAGAAGGTCAAAGTCCAGGAGGAGGAGAAGCTGGTATGGCTTCGCCAGATTCTGGAATGGCAGAGAGACATGTCGGACAACAGAGAATTCATGAATCTGCTGAAGAACGATCTGGATCTGTTCTCTGACAATGTGTATTGCTTTACCCCTACCGGTGAGGTCAAGAATCTTCCCGCAGGGTCTACCACGATCGATTTTGCATACAGCATACATTCCGCGGTCGGCAACCGTATGGTGGGAGCGCGGGTCAACGGCAAGCTTGTGACGATCGACTATCAGATCAAAAACGGTGACCGTGTGGAGATCATTACCTCGCAGAACTCCAAGGGTCCCAGCCGTGACTGGCTCAACATTGTCAAGAGTACCCAGGCGAAGAATAAGATCAATCAGTGGTTTAAGGCAGAGTTCAAGGAAGACAATCTTCTGAAGGGCAGGGAACTGCTTGCCGCTTATTGTAAGAACAAAAATATCAACCTTACAGAGATCCTGCTTCCGGAGTACATGGAAGCGATCTGCAGAAAGTACGGTTTCCGCAACTGGGATGCCGTGCTGGCCGCCATCGGTCACGGCGCCCTGAAAGAAGGACAGATTGTCAATAAGCTGCAGGAACTCTATAACAAGGACCATCAGAAGGCGCTGACGAATGATGAAGTGCTGGCGTCCATCGCAGAGGCAGGCAGCCAGGCTACAGCCAAGGCGGCGAAGATGAAATCCAAGAGCGGCATCGTGGTAAAGGGAATCGCGGATCTGTCGGTCCGTTTCTCCAAGTGCTGTTCGCCCGTACCCGGAGACGAGATCGTCGGCTTTGTCACCAGAGGCAGAGGTATCTCCATTCACAGAACGGACTGTGTCAATATGATGAATCTGCCGGAGATGGAGCGTGCGAGGGCAATTGACGCCGAGTGGCAGGTTCCCGAGGGTGAAACGACGGAGAAATACCTTGCGGAGATCAAGATTTATGCGCAGAACAGAAATGGTCTGCTCGCGGATATTTCGAAGGCTCTGACGGAGAAAAATATTGATATTATTTCCATGAATACCAGAACCAGCAAGCAGGGCATGGCGACACTGCAGACGACATTTGAGATCACGAGCCGCGAGGAGCTCAACCGTATCATTGAGAAGATCCGTGCGATCGAAAGTGTGATCGATATTGAGAGAACCGCAGGGTGATCGCAAAGCAAGGATATGCTAGAAAGGATATACTATGGCAGAGATCAAAATCGGACGAATGGTCATGAGCGTATGCCAGACCAACTGTTATTTCCTCTATCGGGAAGGAGAGAAAGAGGCAATTGTAGTGGACCCGGCAGACCGCGGTGCGGATATCTATTCTGCACTGGTGAAGAATGGATTTCGTGTGGCGGGTATACTGCTGACACACGGACACTTTGATCATATCTGGGGCCTGGATGCCCTCCGCGACGCAGCCAATGCGGCAGCGGAATGCGACGGACTGGAGCCTGTGAAGGTATATGCCCATGAAGCTGAGAGAGAGCTTTTGAGGAGTGCGGAGAAAAATGTGTCTGCACAGGCAGGCCGCCCCTACACCACCTATGCCGACTGCTATGTGAAGGACGGAGACGAGATCTCGCTCGCAGGCATGCAGTGTAAGGTCATCGCGACCCCGGGACACACCGCAGGCGGATGTTGCTACTATTTTGAAGAAGCCGGAATTTTAGTGTCGGGAGACACCCTGTTTGCGGAGTCCGTCGGAAGAACCGATTTTCCGACCGGAAGCATGAGTACGCTTGTGCGCTCGATCAGAGAGAAGCTTTTCGTGCTGCCGGATGATACGAGGGTATTCCCCGGTCACGGTGAGAGAACTACCATCGGACATGAGAAAGAGTACAATCCATTTCTGGGATAATGGACCAACAATTCAAAGGCTCCCGGACGGTAAATCCTCCGGGGGCTTTTCCTGTATAAGTCCTGACGAGAGAAGAGGAACGATATGACGGTTGTTGAACTGAACTGGAACAATTATGAATATGATGTGCATTCTCTGGTGAAAGCCTTCTATCCGGAGGAGGAAGTGCTGGTCGTGACCCCTGCCAGCAAAGAAGAAAAGCAGGCAGAACTGCTTCCGCTCGTATCCATCCGCATTGCCATGGAGGAAAAGGGTGCTGTCGTGAAGGCGGACGGTCAGGAGTTTGTATTTCATCACACCGGGGAGGATGGTTATAAGGACTGCTTCAAACGCTTCTTATATCGTACCCTGTCCGCACTGACAGGGAAGGAGCTGCCCTGGGGTAATCTGACCGGAATCCGTCCCACGAAGATAGCGTACAGTCTGCTCGACGAAGGTAAGTCGGAGGAAGAGATCCTTGCCTATTATCAGAGCAGGCATTTTGTGAGCAGGGAGAAGGCGGAGCTTTCGCTGGATATCGCGAAGAGAGAAAGAAAGCTTCTCTCCGGGGTGCATTATGAGGGCGGTTACAGCCTGTATATCGGCATCCCTTTCTGCCCCACGACCTGTCTGTACTGCTCCTTTACTTCCTATCCGATTGCCGCTTACCGCAAGCTGACGGATGCCTATGTGGACTGCCTGATTCAGGAGATGGAGTTCGTTGCCGGGGAATTCAGAGGCAAAATTCTGGACAGTGTCTATGTGGGCGGCGGGACTCCGACCACGCTGGAGGCCTGCCAGCTGGAACGGATGATCACGCGCCTGAAGGAACTGTTTGACTTTACGACGGTCAGGGAGTTCACGGTGGAGGCGGGAAGAGCCGACAGCATCACGGAGGAGAAGCTGCAGGTGCTGCACCGTCACGGCGTGACGAGAATCTCCGTTAATCCGCAGACCATGAAGCAGGAGACATTGGATATCATCGGCAGAAGGGCGACGGTTGCCCAGGTCGAGGAGGCCTATGCACTCGCAAGGAAGGTCGGCTTCGACAACATCAACATGGATCTGATCTTAGGCTTGCCCGGAGAACTGGAGAGGGATGTACAAAGAACCATCGACAGGGTGGTGGAGCTTGCGCCCGACAGTCTGACCGTACATTCCCTGGCTATCAAGCGCGCTTCCCGACTGAATCAGTGGATCCGCGAGAACGGGGGATCCATGCTTCGCAACACGGACGAAACCATGCGCATCGCCGCTCAGGGCGCGAAGAAGCTTGGACTGGAGCCGTACTATCTCTACCGCCAGAAAAATATGTCCGGCAATTTTGAAAATGTGGGATATGCGGCAGAAGGGAAGCTTGGCTTATACAACATCCTCATTATGGAGGAGAAGCAGACCATTGTGGCTCTCGGAGCAGGCTCGATTACCAAGCGGGTCTTCCCGGACGGACGCATCGAGCGGAGTGACAATGTCAAGGATGTCGCCCTGTATATCGAGAAAATCGATGAGATGATAGAGAGGAAGAGAGAACTGTTTCGGCTGTAAGGAAAGCATTTTTTGGCAAGTGATGCGAACAGCATACGATGTGTACTGTGGGCACTTTAGGTACACTTGGATGAGAGATTTTGGACTACCATTAAAAGGATACAGCATATAAAAGCATATGTATACGAGAGGAAATATTGCTCCGGTATCAAGTATTGTAAAACAAAGCCTGTTATTAGGATAAGTGCTGAGATATACTTGTAATATTTCTGCTTTGCTTTGGAAAGTGTTACTTTATGATTTTCTATAGGCGCAAATAAAACACAGAAAACAATCATCACTGCATAAATGCAAATCGATACAGTACCAACAGGCAGAATAATGGAGATATAGTAATTAAGTATGCCCAACAGCACGCTGCTGAATATGCACATAAGATTGGATGGGGCATGATATCCCCCTGCATAATGTCTAAGCAGGAAAAGGGCTATAAGCCAGATGATAGTATCCATTAATGTGTGGGTGGTGATTCCCCAGAGACTGAGAATACTGACTGTAATAAGTGTGTTCAGCAAGCATTCCAGACCGTACGCATAGACTTCCATTTGTTCATCATCCGTATTGCGTCCGGAAAGCCTGATCAGGTTTTCCGCCATTGTATTTGCAATTTTGTTTAGCATAAATCGTCTACCCTCCCTATTAGATATCAAAGCGCGAAGAATAAGTTGCAAAGTCGGCATAAACCTGTTTGAGGTAGGATGGACCTATTTGTACCTTCATCTGATTTGATAGTGTAATAGTGTTGCCGCATATCTTATAAATGTGAGCCATATTGACAACATAGCACTTGTGTACCCGTATGAATTCTCGCGGAAGATGACCTATTATGCTATTGAGAGAAGCGTATTGATAGTATAGTTTATCTACAGTCATAATATTTACACTATGCAGGGAACTGGAAAAACATAAAATGGATTTATATGGAATATTCATGGTTTCTTGTTTGCTTCGGTACAGATAGGCATGACCAATGAGAGTATCTGCAATCTCATCCAGACACAAATAGAGCGCATTTTTATCAATGGGTTTTAATAGGAAGTTTAGGGCATGTACCTCATAACCATGAAACACATATTCGCGAAAAGCAGTTAAGAAAATAATCTGACCGGAATAGCCGGAACTTCTTAATCTTTTTGCGATATCAAGCCCGCTGACTTTGTTCAATTGTATGTCCAGAATGAACAAATGCGAATCTGTAGAAGAAAATTCTGTTAAGTTTAGGAAATCTTCTCCTGAATCAAAATATCTTGCTTCAATCTCAAAATTTCTATCAAGACTCCAGGAATTCAGAACAACAGATAATTGATCTCTATCAGTTGATGAATCTTCCAGAATTGTTATCACTAGCTTCATTCCAATTCTCCTTTGTCAGGAATCAGTATATGCACAGAGAATACAGGTTTGTTAATATCAATCTTAATAATGCCCTGTTCTTTGTTCACGATATTGGTGATGCGCTTTAAGCCAATACCGTGTTCCGGTTCCTGTTTTGTTGTCTGCAATTCACCATCGGGGTGGTAACTTAATTCACCACAGAAGTTATTCTCTATATGGATGATAGTCATATCTTGGTAGGGTTTCATATAAAAAGTTATGTAAGGAGATTCGTTTGTATCAGACAGAAATATGTTTTGGCAGGCTTCTATCGCGTTATCCCATAGGTTCCCGAGGAGAGAGCAAATAGTGACTGCGTCCATTCGAAAGTTGCTGTTGAGCAGTACTGAAAAATCAGTGTGTATATTATAATCTTTGGCAAGAGATATTTTGGACGACAGGATGCAGTCCACAGCCAGGTTTCCTGTTGAAACAAAAATATGTGAGGATTCCAATGAATTTCTAAGACCGTCAATATAACGATACATTTCGGGAGAAGCCAGTTGTTTCGCCATCATTTCCAGCGCATTCAGATGATTGTCCAAGTCATGTTTCATATTTCTCAGAGCAGTCACTTTCGTCATCATATTACGATATTCTTTTTCTTCCAGAGTCCTTGCTTTTTTCAACTCGATAAGCTTTTGGGTATTACTATAAGTAATGCCAAGTTGATAAATAAAAACCAATAATGCTAAAAAGAGAAGCATAAAGATGAGATTGATGATAGCGAGGCGATGTGAAATCTCATGTATTCCAAACTGTTCGGAATATATCATAGTCAGCAACACATAATGACCTATTGCGATTCCGGAAAAAGATATTACGGTATAGCATACTTTTTGAAGTAAGGTTGCGGAAGGCTCCTTGTTGAACAGATAGCGGAATAAGAATACTAGGGCGGCAACCAGAGTTAGGTATAGAACTGTCACGGGTGTCCTTAGTGTCCCAAAGCTGAGTAATTCAGCCGAGGGAATGTTAGTCAGAAGCGTTAAGGAGAAAAATGGTATAAACTCGGCAATCATGCAAAGGACAGTATAGAGCAGACCTATAAATGTTTTATACAAAAATTTGTCGCTATAGAAAACACATGCGAAACATATCTCCAGTAAACAGGACAAAGTGAGCGTATATGTTGAAGGGACATCTGTTTGATTCATAAAGCATACAACAACGAAGCGGAAAAACAGAAACAAATATTGCTTGACCCTGATTCCGGTGAGATCCTTTTTTGTATGAAGCTTCTGATGGATGAAAATATAGAACAAGACTATTTCAAAGAAATTAATAAAACATTCCCATATCAGCTGCATAATAGCATATCCCTTCGATTTATATAGTTTATATAGTTCTATATTATAGGTGGTCTATATCTCTTTCAAGTACTTATATATGATTTTGTGCCGCTAAATCTCTGTTTCATGTCGGTGTGGGTTGGAAAAAATATACACCTTTGATATAGTTTAGTCACCATGGAAAAAATGTAATTTGAGGAGGTGAAAAGGATGAGAAAGAAACAGAAAGTGATTATTGCGGTCGGAGCAAGAGCTGCTCTGTCTGTAGTAGAATTGATTGCACAAAAAAATGCAAGATCTTTATGTAAGGGACTTTTGTATGAACCTGAAGTTCCAAAGAAGTTACGAGATGTTGATAATGATGCCCAGTATTGTTAAGCTTATCATCATGTAAAAAATGTAGGGGGATTTGCTGGATGCTTCATCCTAGGACTGGTGATTCCTCAAAACAAAGAATGATTCTAAAAGCAAATAGAAAAGTATTACGAAAGGGAAGAGAACTATTTATGATTAGAAAGAGAATATTGATTGCTTTGTTTTGCTCAGTTATAATACTGACAGTAAACAGTGTA
>JAEDDX010000130.1 GCA_016293615.1 Acetatifactor sp. | reverse complement strand
TGGTTAATATCCCTTACAGCCAGTAAGGAATTATCCATCTTGTTGCTTAAGCTGTTAGAATGTAGGTAGCAATTGGTATATCGTCTCCCTTTCCTGGACTTCGCGTCCGTAGATTAGACTGATAACCAGCTCCTCATTCGCAGCGTTCGTTTTATGCAGGTTGAACTGCCTTAAGGTACGTTCGTGTCACACCACAGTAGATAGAATAGGCAATGAGTAAAACTGGTATTTATCCATTGCAATAATCTTTAAGGAGTGACAAATTTATGAACGCAGTAGGTATTGATGTTTCTTGAATAATCCGGCCTCCATGTCCCTGTAGTCCGGGGATAGGAAACCGCAAATCCGTTTTTAAGGAAACCACCATTCCGATGGTGGAAACCTTTATCATAAATCCTTTAGAATGTAATCATGCACCGAGAGGTGTAAATACATTCAAAGGAGGTCATGACTATGACCAAGTATCGAGAGATTCTCAGACTTAGTGGTCTGGGACTCAGTCAGCAGAACATTGCCGACAGCTGCAATGTCTCCAAGAAGACGGTCAATCGCGTTTTAAGGCGAGCTAAGGAATTAGATATTTCCTGGCCACTTGAAGAAAGCGATACCGATGCTGTACTTGCAGAAAAGTTTTTCCCTTCTGCAAATCAAGTCACATCCAATAAAAGGATGCCTGACTACGCTTACGTCCACAAGGAACTGCTCCGCAACGGAGTCAGCAAAAAACTCCTATGGACCGAATACATGGAGGACTGCCGTGCGAACGGCGAGGAACCGCTCATGTATTCCCAATTCTGCTATCACATCCAACAGGATGAGCAGAAACGACGTGCTACCATGCATATCAATCGCAAACCCGGCGAACAGGTTGAAGTAGACTGGGCAGGGGATCCTGCAACAATCATCGATCCTGATACCGGAGAAATCATCAAAGCCTATATATTTGTCGGCGTGATGACTTACAGCCAGTACGCATATGTGGAAGCATGTCTGGATATGAAGCAGAAATCATGGATTAATGCTCATGTTCATATGTACGAATATTTTGGCGGTGTTGCCAGAATCCTCGTACCTGATAACTGCAAAACCGCAGTTGTTCACAATGGTGGATTTAAAGACCAGCAGATCAATGAAACCTATCAGGAAATGGCTGAACACTATGGCACCGCTATTATTCCGGCGCGTGTCAGGGCTCCCAAGGACAAGCCGAATGCTGAAGGAACGGTAGGAAACATATCTACCTGGATTACAGCAGCACTTCGGGATGAACAGTTCTTCTCCCTTGCCGAATTAAACCGGGCAATCAGAGATAAGCTTGAACTGTTCAACCAAAGGCTCTTTCAGAAGAAAGAGGGTAGTCGGCGAAGCTTATTTCTTGGGGAAGAAAAACCATTGCTGGCACCATTACCTGCTACCCGTTTTGAACTGAGTGACTGGAAAACAGCCACCGTCCAGTTCAATTATCACATATCTGTGGACGGAATGCTATACTCCGTTCCGTATGAATACATCAAAAAGAAAGTTGATGTTAAGGTAACAGATACCACTATTGAAATTTTCTACAACCATAACCGCATTGCTTCCCATCGTCGTCTGAAAGGACGCACTGGGCAGTACAGCACTATCACGGAGCATATGCCGGAAGACCACCAGAAATATCTGGAATGGAATGGCGACCGGTTCCGCAAATGGGCTGAGCGGATTGGCATAAATACGTACACTGTGGTTGATGCGATATTAACCTCTAAACGTGTGGAACAACAGACCTACCGAAGTTGTATGGGACTTCTAAAGCTTGCTGAGAAATACTCGGATGCATTGTTGGAAGCTGCCTGTAAAAAGGCTTTATCCTATACATCCTCACCCAGCTACAAGAGTATTAAAAACATCCTTGTAACAGGTTCTGTAAAACCGGAATCAGAAACAACTGAATCCAAGACCACACATAAAGCACACGGCATCACAAGAGGTGCCGATTACTATCGGAGGTAAATACATATGACTAATCAGAGTACAATTGATAAATTAATTGAAATGCGTCTTACAGCTATGGCAGATGCATTCCGTAACCAGCTGGATGAACCCAAATGCAAGGAGATTCCATTTGAGGATCAATTCGGTATGCTGGTGGATATCGAATACAGCAGCCGTAAAAACAACCGTCTCAAAAGACTGATTAAGAGTGCCGGATTCGATCAACCGGAAGCAAATATCATGGATATCAACTACACTTCCGGGCGCAAGTTGAACAAGGAACTGATTCACAGACTTGCCACTTGCGAATATATATCTGAACACCGGAATCTTTTTATTACCGGTGCTACAGGCTGTGGTAAGACTTACATGGCCTGCGCCTTTGGCATGGAGGCTTGTAAGCAGTATTACAATACAAAGTATGTCCGCCTTCCTGATCTGCTAATCGACCTAGAGATTGCACGGACAGATGGCAACTACAAAAAAGTCATGGCTAAGTACGCCAATCCTGTTGTCCTGATTCTGGATGAATGGCTTCTGTTGAAACCAACAGATTCAGAGCAAAGGGATATCTTCGAACTGCTCCACCGGAGACGCAAGAAATCTTCAACGATTTTCTGCTCCCAGTATGAATTTGAGGAATGGTACGACCAGCTGGGTGGTGACGCCAGTCCTCTGGCAGATGCAATCATCGACCGCATTGCTCATGACAGTTATCGCATCAACATCACAAGCATAGATGCCGAGCATGACATCTCAATGCGTGAGGTCTATGGATTAGACAAAACATTACGCGAGTAAACTCGCATAAG
>JAEDDX010000129.1 GCA_016293615.1 Acetatifactor sp. | reverse complement strand
CTCAGATGGGAGCATGTACTCCATCGATACCACCGCAGTGGAGAATGAAGTAGCTCGCAATATGTACGAACGGTCGGAGCTGGATTATCTGATTTACAATGACCCGGTCGCATATGCGGATTTGGTACTGAACGGCGATCCAGAAGCGTATCTGAAGGCCGTTACAGAGTATAGGCCGTTGGACTAACATCATTGACCCGTCTCAAGCACATTGAGGAGGGTCTTTTGTATCACCAGAATGGAGTTATCCAAGATTGGGAAACCCTATGTTGGGTTTTCCTATGTAGGACAATCCAACGCAATTAAATATAGATACAACAAAATAAAGATAAAACAATTACTGATAGAATCCTTCTCTTCTTTTCCGGTGTGACCGAAGCGAAAGGAATGACTTTTGTATTTCAAAACAGTAATACGAGATGCGCTTACATATTGACGGCGCGCTGAATCTCGGCACATTCTTTTTTGTCGATTTCTCTCACTCACAATAGGAATACGCACTCCTGTTTTGAAGCTCAATCGACGTGTACCCATATGGGAATACCTCCAATCGATTAGGCTGAAAAAGGGACAAGTATCCCTTTGGGGAAATTACTGCGGAGAATGAAGTGGACTTGAAGTGTATCCGAGGGCTTTTCTATATTATCTTCGTAGGATAATCGCGATAGAGATAAGAGGTACCACCGAATGAACGATGGTACCTCTTATACTTTGCACATATTAGGTCAAATTGACGTGAATATCGTAGTCGCCGATATTTTTCTGGCGTGTATATGCTGCATCAATGTGGGCTTTGGTGCTTGCAATAAAATCGCTCCACTTGACGCTTCGGATGTAAGAAAATTCTCCTCGCCAAATCGTTGAACCGCTATCACAAACATGGGTATCCGCCGATTTGAGGTTGAACATATTCTGCTTAATAATGCTGAAGGTGTTATTCGTGTGGTGCATCAAACAGCCCTCAGCGCAGCAGTTTTTCTTCTCTAAGAAGTAGTCGTAAGAACCATTTACATCCGGCAGGACCACAGCAAGCATGGCATTGGGGTTGCTTGTGTAGGTGTCTCCGTTCTGGTTCTTACGTGTTGTAGTGCGAAGAGAGAACGAAACCTCCCACGGAATCCACTGGTCTTTTTCGGCTTTCCCGGGTTCCTTCATTCCGGGGGAGATAAAGACGATTGTCATTGTGCTGTCAAAAATACGGTCGCGGAGCTTAGACCAGATGGTCTCTTCTGCAAGCTCTGATAGGTCTTCGCCACTAGATTCTCCCTTGTAAATGTGGCTGGAGCTGTCAAAGTAATTCTCGAGCTCGTCAACATAGTCTCTCACTGTGGAATTCTGCTGTCCGGCAAGATTCTCCACCTGGTCGTCAGCGAACTTATACGAAACGAAAATTTTATGGCCCATATTAACCTCCTACAAAAAACATGATAATAATCGTTGCCGCAATAAGCGGGATGTATGTCAGCAGCATTGTAATTGAGAAAAACGCACGGGCGTATAGGTCTATGCCGCCCTTTGGGCGTTTGATGGAGAAAAACTCCAGTTCCTGTGACAAATCCGTATTCTCTTTGAACAGGTCGCGATACTGGCGTTCCATCATCAGAAAATACGCATCCAGGAACCAAAAGACTGCGATGGGTATGTATGCAATCAGCACATACCCTTGATTTGTGCCGCTGGCTGCCAGTGCCATTAGACCTGCTACCAGAGAAACGGCCCAGCCTTTTAAGATGAAAGACGTGTTCGATAGGCGATCTATAACTCGTTGTATCGCCTCGAGGTATCTGATTCTGGATTCATTTACTTCCACAACGAATCCTCCTTAGTCAAAAGTTTGTAGATGTTCCACCCTTAGGGCACCTGAAATCCGGCCGGCTTCGGTTTTCAGTTGGTGCAGGGATGGATTTACCTTACAATCGAATTATAGTAGTTTGTTACGAATATGTATATTGAATATTGTAAAGTAACTAGTGGTTATAGAATATATATTTATTCATTTTGTAAAGCAGATAGTGGTAATATGGTCGAATCTGTGTTATGCTTTAATCATCAAAACAGAAAGGAGCTGTCTCATGGCCAGACGCGTTGCACGACGTTGGGATGAAGAACGTACAAAGCTGCTTGGCCAGAACGAGCTCTTTGTGCAGGAAGGAAAGGGCGGCGAACGTTACTACTACGCATGGCTTCAAGAACCGGAAGTTGAATCTTGTCCCCTATGTTCCGGAAAAGCGATCAAAATGCAGGATCTGTTCTCAAAGACCTATCAAGAACTTATTCACAAAGGCGACGATTCCGTCGTTGTTACACTTGAATACGGATTTCATAAGTTCCGCTGCCTCAACCATGAGTGCCGCCACATTTTCGCGAAGACGATCCACTTCGCCTCGAAGTATGACAATGTTACATACCGCCTCGAAAATGAAATCGCTCGCTTGGTTATGTCCGGACTCTCATACGGGGACATCAGCGATCAGCTTCAATCATCTATCACGCGTCAGGCTGTAGGGCAAATCTTCAACCGATGGGTAAGAAAAAAAGATGAGCTTCGCAAGATGCAAAGCCCACCTTCATGCATAGCGATTATCTCTGGATTAACCGACAAGGACAGATATACGCTGATTTTGAACCTGGATGACGGTATCAGAGTTTACGACGTTCTGTATGGGGTGCAGTCTTCAGATATAGCATTCGCCATTCGGCGTATTGGCAGCGAAAATATAAAGACCGTATTAACGGACTGTGACCCGATTATAGTTGAGACGGTAAAGGATTACCTCCCAAGCGCCAACCATAT
>JAEDDX010000058.1 GCA_016293615.1 Acetatifactor sp. | reverse complement strand
TGGAAGGCAACTATGTGGCAGGCGCCAACATCGCAGGCTTCTTAAAGGTTGCAGACGCCATGAAGGCACAGGGCATTGTATAGTGACCAGGTGAGCAAGTTCTTAAAAGAAATCCTTTACAAGGCGATTAAAAAAGAATAGAATAGTATCATCGTGATGAGATGACAAAGGCGTCAGCAAAACTTGTGGGTAACAGGTCTGTTTGGCGCCTTATTCTTTTACTGTCTTACGGATAACGGACAGAAAACCATTTGTGAGAGGAGACAAAACATGAAAACAAGAAGTGACATATTGCGGCTGATCGAAGAGGAAGATGTGGAATTCATACGCCTCCAGTTTACGGATGTGTTCGGCAATCTGAAGAACATAGCCGTTACACTCGGACAGATCGACAGAGTATTGGGCAATCAATTCTCCATTGAGGGCTCAGCCCTGTTTGATGAATTATATGATCCCGGGATGAATCTGTATCTCCATCCTGTGCTGGATTCGTTTGTCATCCTGCCCTGGAGACCCCAGCAGGGAAAGGTCGGAAAGTTTATCTGTGATGTCTGCTATCGGAACGGCGAACTGTTCGAGATGAGCCCCAGAACCATTTTGAAGAAGGTGCTGGATCAGGCTGCCGGCGAGGGATATGCGTTCATCGTGGATCCGGAGTGCGAGTTTTTCCTCTTCCATACGGATGATAACGGAACGCCGACGACGATCACACATGAAAAGGCAGGTTATCTAGATGTCGGTCCGCTTGACCTGGGAGAAAATGCAAGAAGAGACATGGTCCTGACATTGGAACAGATGGGGTTTGACATTGAATCCTCCCATCATGAAAAAGGGCCTGCTCAGCATGAGATCGATTTTACACAGGGGGAAGCGCTGGAGACAGCGGACTCTCTGATGACTTTTAAATTTGCCATCCGCTCCATCGCCAAGAGGTTCGGCTTATACGCAACCTTTATGCCCAAACCGAGAACCGATGTGACCGGATCCGGCATGCATCTGAATCTGTCTCTGTACAAGGACGGCAAGAATCTGTTTCATGGAGAAGACGAGTATGGTGTGTCCGAGGAGGCCCGGTATTTTATGGGCGGCATCATGAAGCATGCGGCGGCACTGTGTGCCGTGACGAACCCTATCGTGAATTCCTACAAGAGAATCCTGTCCGGCTTTGGCGCGCCCGGAAAGATCGACTGGTCGACGAGGGGCGAGAAAACAATGCTGAAATGCCACAACCTCCTGGGAGAAAGCAAGGTGGAGCTGAGATTCCCCGACCCGGCTGCCAACCCATATCTGGCAATCGCAGTCTGCATTGCGGCAGGCATGGACGGCATTCATAAGAAGCTGGAACCGGGCGAAGAGAATGCCGCGGACGCCAAGCCGCTGCCGGGCAATCTGAAGGATGCCATCGTACTGTTTGAACAGGATCCTCTGATGAAGGAGGTTCTGGGCGAAGAATTGACAAAGATCTACGCGAAGCTGAAAAATGATGAGTGGAATGACTATATGCTGCAGGTTTCTGATTGGGAAGTCGGAAGATACCTTGTAAAAATGTAGGAGGACGCACATATGGGCAGCATTTTGATTGCAATGCCCAAATCAGATGATTCCAATCGAATTGCAGGGACGGTGCAGAGGTTCGGACTCGAGCCGGAGATTGAAATCTGTGCGTCAGGAGCAGAAGTGCTGCGGGCGGCGCATGACAGAGATTTCGGCGTCGTGATCTGTACCAAACGAATGCGCGACATGAATTATTCGGAACTGTCGGATTATCTGCCGTCTGCCTTTTCCATGATCGTACTCACAAGCGATGTGACACTGGAAACCTTTTCAGATAGGATACTGAAGCTGGGACTGCCGTTTCGCCCGGGAGATCTGCAGGCTACATTGGAGCTTGCACTGGCCGGATATCTGTCCCGGCCAAAGAAAAAGAAGCTTCCGCCGAGGAGAAGTGCAGAAGAGATGCAGACGATCAGCCGTGCAAAAGAGGTATTGATGGACCGAAACGGTATGACGGAGCCCGAGGCGTTCCGCTATATTCAGAAAAACAGCATGGACTGCGGAAGAACGATGCTGGAGTCGGCGCAGATGATACTGTTGATGAACAATGTCTGACGGCCTTCGCAAGACAGGGATTGGATTTGGGTAAGAGTATATTTTCTGGAGGAAAACGCAATGGTTACTGTAAATGAGAATTATCTGAAACTGCGGGGCAGTTATCTGTTTTCGGAAATCGGAAGAAGAGTGAACACATTTGCAGCCGAACATCCGGACAAGAAGGTCATCCGTCTGGGAATCGGCGATGTCACGCAGCCTCTGGCGCCCGCAATCATCAAGGCGCTGCATGAGGCAGTGGATGAGATGGGTGCGGCAGAGACATTTCGCGGATATGCACCTGATCTGGGATATGAATTCTTGAGAAAAACAATTTCCGAGCAGGATTATAAGGCAAGGGGCTGTCAGATCGAAGCCGATGAGATCTTCGTCTCCGACGGCGCAAAGAGCGATTCCGGAAACATACAGGAGATCTTCGGCGCGGATAATCGAATCGCAGTCTGTGACCCGGTATATCCTGTCTATGTGGATACCAATGTCATGGCCGGCAGGACCGGTAGCTTTGACGAAGAAAAGGGACTGTGGAGCGATGTCATCTACATGCCCTGCACTGCGCAGAATGGGTTCGCACCGGAGCTTCCGGCTAAGACCCCGGACCTGATCTACCTTTGCTTCCCCAACAACCCTACCGGAGCAGTCGTAACGAAGGCCGTGCTGCAGGAATGGGTGGACTATGCCAACAAAAACGGAGCTGTCATCATCTATGACGCAGCTTATGAGGCCTATATCTCAGAAGACAATATCCCGCACTCCATCTACGAATGTGAAGGTGCGAGAGAGTGTGCCATCGAGCTGCATTCCTTCTCCAAGAATGCAGGCTTTACCGGTTTGAGACTCGGCTATACAGTGATCCCCAAGGATTTGAAGAGACAGGGCGTTATGCTGCACTCTCTCTGGGCGAGAAGACACGGCACCAAGTACAACGGCGCGCCTTATATCGTGCAGCGCGCAGGAGAAGCAGTCTACTCCGAGGAGGGTAAGAAACAGGTGACCGCGCAGGTTGCCGCCTACATGAAGAACGCCTCCTATATCCTCGATGGTTTGAAGGCAGCGGGATATACCGTTTCCGGAGGCGTGAACGCCCCTTATATCTGGATGAAAACGCCGGACGGAATGGACAGCTGGGAGTTCTTCGACCATCTCCTGAAAACCGCCAATGTGGTCGGCACACCCGGCGCAGGCTTTGGCCCCAGCGGCGAAGGATACTTCAGACTGACCGCATTCGGTAAGTATGAGGACACCGTCGAGGCGATTGAGAGAATTAAGAGAATGTAAATGAATCTGTTCTGAACAGTACAGAAAATAATAGGGAGAATGTATCAATGAAAATGGTACATTCTCCTTTTTTATGGTATAATGTACGCGGGAACGAAAACAGGCGATGCGGAGGGCGGACTTCTTCTGCTTGAACGCAGTGTGATTTTTCGGGAACTCAAACAGAACTCGGTAGGATGGAAACGATAATTGGAAATAACCTTACAAGACGGGATGTATTCATTGAAGCAGATTAAGGTAAAATATATCGGAAAGGATAGGGCAGATATTCGTAACGGAGATATATATGACGCAAGTGAGGTCAGAGACGATCCCAGGTATTATGGAATCGTGGACAGATCCGGAGAGGAATATGCTTACCCCAAGTCGTTTTTTGGAGTTGTGAACACAGGAGAATTCGTTAGTAATCAGTATAAAAATGAGAAAGGAATCAACCAATGACCAATCATAAATCAATCAGTTCTTCCGCTCTTCATATTCTGGCGATGTTTTTCATGCTGTGCGACCATGCCTGGTATGCCCTGTTTTCTGACCAAAGGTGGCTGACCGGCATCGGGAGGATGGCTTTCCCGATTTTCGCGTTTCTGCTGGTGGAGGGCTTTTATTACACAAGCAACAGAAGGAAGTATATGCGGCGCATGTTTCTGTTTGCGCTGCTGACAGAGATTCCGTTTGACTTAATGATCGAGGGGACGGTTTTCAATCCGTTTCACCAGAATGTCATGTGGGCGTTTTTGCTCGCGCTGTTCCTGCTCGGACTGATGGAAAAGGTGAGAAGGATGAAACGATGGTGGCTGGCGATTCCGGCGGCCGCCGCAGTGGTGCTGATGGGCTATCTGCTTGGAATCATCACTTTTGTGGATTATTTTGGGTATGGTATTCTGATGGTGTTTACCTTCTATTTCTTCCGCGTGGGAGAGGATAAAACAGCCGCCGATCCGGAGCGGTTTGGGCGTTTGGCGCCGGTGGTCAGGTTCGCGGACCGGCACAGAAGGGTTATCTGTGGCGTGGGGCAGTTGCTTTGTCTATACTATATCAATATGGAAATGGTGGGCGGATATGTTTATTCTGCGGAGCTGTTTGGGCATGTGATGGAGTTTAGCGAGCAGGGAATCGCTCTGTTTGCACTGATTCCGATCTGGATGTATCGCGGCAGGCAGGGGTATCATGCGAAGTGGTTCCGATATTTCTGCTATGGCTTTTATCCCGGACATTTGCTTTTTTTGTATCTGTGTGCGAGGCTGGCGACAGCAGGTCTGTAAGATGAGGAGAGAAGATGGAAATATTAGTGATTGATGCCCAGGGCGGCGGAATCGGCAGGCAGGTCATTGCTGCCCTGAAGAAAAAATACCCGACCCAGAAGATTCTGGCGGTGGGAACCAACAGTCTGGCTGCTTCGGCTATGCTAAAGGCCGGCGCGGACAATGCGGCGACCGGCGAGAATGCGGTGGTGGTCTGCAGCAGAAAGGCAGATTTGATCATCGGACCGGTAGGAATCGTGATAGCAGATTCGCTGTACGGTGAGGTGACCGCAAAAATGGCAGTCGCGGTGGGACAGAGCCGGGCAAGGCGGATTCTGATTCCGGTCAATCATTGTGATAACTATGTGGTGGGGGTCTCGGATCTTGCCATGAGTCATCTGATAGAGAAGGTCGTGGAAGAAACCGGCCGTATGATTGCGGGAGAATGCCGGAAGTGTTGACTTTTGCACCTTTTTCCAATATACTAAGCTGGAACTGACAGCAGGAAGCTGTCTTGCAGGCTGAAGCCGGCGTGTGATTTGTACTTTCAAAGTTTTTGACGATATGTATGCAGAAATATATGCACAGGAAGGCATATGATTCTTCTGAAGAAGGGGGATGATATGCCCTTTTTTATGCTAAAAAAGAGAGTAAGAAGGGAAGGAAGTCTATGAGGACCTTATATTTGGACTGCAGTATGGGAGCTGCGGGAGATATGCTGATGGCGGCGCTTTTGGAGCTTGTGCCGGACCGGGAGGCGTTTCTTCGGAAGATGAATACGCTGGGAGTGCCCGGCGTGACTGTGGAGGCGCAGGAGAGTGCAAAGTGCGGAATCACCGGCACCCACATGCGCATCCTCGTCAACGGTATGGAAGAGCACGGGCATCACCATCACCACGAAGATGAAGAGCACGGGCATCACCATCACCATGAAGATGAAGAGCACGGGCATCACCATCACCATGAAGATGAAGAACACGGACATCACCATCACCACGATGATGCAGAGCATACGCATCATCATCACAGCGGAATAGCAGATATCGAGCATATCGTATCGCATATGCAGGTGTCAGAGAAGGTAAAGCGCGACATCCTTGCGGTGTACGGCCTGATTGCGGAGGCAGAGAGCCACGCCCACGGAAAACCGGTCCCGGAGATCCATTTCCATGAAGTCGGTACGCTGGATGCGGTCATGGATGTGGCGGGAGTCTGTATTCTGATGGAGATGCTTGCCCCTGCGCAGGTCGTCGTATCCCCTGTACATGTCGGCTGCGGTCAGGTGAGATGCGCGCACGGAATCCTGCCGGTTCCGGCGCCAGCGACTGCGTATATTCTGCGGGAGGTGCCCATCTACGGCGGTAAGGTGCGGGGAGAACTCTGTACGCCGACCGGAGCTGCCCTGTTGAAGTATTTTGCAACAGGTTTTGGCGAGATGCCGGTGATGACGGTTCAATCTATCGGATACGGCATGGGGACCAAGGATTTCGAGGCGGCAAACTGTGTGCGGAGTATGCTGGGGGAGACGAAGGAGCAGGGGGATGTGATCACTGAATTGTCCTGTAATCTTGACGACATGACCGCTGAGGAAGTCGGGTTTGCGATGGAAAGGCTTCTTGCCGCCGGCGCTCTGGATGTATATACCGTGCCCATCGGGATGAAGAAGTCCCGCCCCGGGGTGATGCTCTGCGTTCTTTGCAGGGAGCAGGACAAGGAAGAACTGGTAAAGCTGCTGTTTCTTCATACACGGACCCTTGGTATTCGTGAAAAGCAGTGCAGCCGTTATACGCTTCACCGGAGCATTGAGACAATTGAGACAGCATACGGTCCCGTGCGAAAGAAAACGGCGAGCGGATACGGCGTGACACGGGAAAAGTATGAGTACGAGGACCTGGCGAGAATCGCGGGGCAGGAAGCGTGCTCCATCGACGAAATCAGGAAGAAATTATAGTGCAGGAGGATTGTTGTCATGCATATGTCAGACGCCTTATTAGCACCTGCCGTTGCCGCGACCATGTATGTGATGTCGACTTCAACCGCAGGGGTTTCTGTCATAAAACTGAGAGCGGAGGAAAGGAGTTCGGATGGCCCGGCGTCCGTGAAGCTGCCAACTATGGCGGTGATGTCAGCTTTGGTGTTTGCGGGTCAGATGGTCAATTATACGATTCCGGGAACAGGTTCTTCGGGGCATTTGTGCGGCAGTATGCTGTTGACGAGCCTGCTCGGTCCATGGGCCGGCTTTTTATCCATGATAGCGGTTTTGCTGATTCAGTGCCTGTTCTTTGCGGACGGAGGGATTCTGGCACTCGGGGCAAATGTCTGGAATATGGCTTTCTACGGGTGTTTCGTGGGTTATTTTCTGATCTATCGGCCCATTCTGCGCAGCAGGCTTTTCGCGAAAAAAGGAGTCAATACCTCCAATCGTATCAAGCTGGTGCTTGCCGCTGTGCTTGGCTGCATCGCAGCCTTACAGCTGGGCGCCTTCAGCGTTGTCATTGAGACAAGCCTGTCCGGCATCACGGAGCTTCCCTTCGGTGCGTTTGCCGGCATGATGCAGCCGATTCATCTGGCAATCGGTCTCGTGGAGGGTCTGATCACTTCCGCTGTGTTACTGTTTGTATATGAGGCAAGACCGGAACTTTTGCAGGATCTGAAGGAGGGGGAGCAGGTGGAAAATAAGGTCTCCTACAAGGCAACGATCAGTATCCTCGCTATCGTGACCGTTGTTGTCGGAGGGGGACTGTCCCTGGCGGCAAGTACAGATCCCGACGGCCTTGAGTGGGCTCTTTTTGGCAATACGGAGGGCGGTTACTCTCAAAACATGGGACTGGATGAGGAAACGTACGGCGTGCACGACGAGCTTCACGACCGGGCGGCAGCCGTACGGGAGAACACGGCTTTCATGCCGGACTATTCGTTTGCAGATGAGGAAGAGAATCCGGCCGGAACCGGTGTGGCAGGACTCGTCGGCTCCGTTATGGTTGCAGTCCTCGCGGTAGCAATCTGCCTCGCGGGCGGATTCCTGCGCAGGGGAGGTCATCATAAGAAAAAGCCGCAATAAAAGCCCCTTTGAAACAGAAGGGCAGGATTTTGACCATTTAGGTCAATACAAAGAGGTGGGCGTGATGAATAAGGCAGAACAGGCGTGGAGAGAACTCGCTTCCATAGATGAGCTGGTGACGCAGGAATCGCCCCTGCACAGGATGCATCCGGCAGGGAAACTGTTTCTGGCAGTCTTGTTTCTGATGCTCACGGTTTCTTTTCCAAAGTATGATTTCACGGGACTGTTTTTCTATATCCTGTTCCCTGTCGTGGGATATCAGGTGGCGGGAATACCGATGCGCAGCTGCTTTCGCAAACTCCGGATGCTTCTGCCGTTTTTGTGCGCGGTCGGTATCTGGAATCCGCTGTTGGACAGAACGATTCTGATGAAGATCGGCAGCGTGGAACTAAGCGGCGGGGTGATCTCCATGATCACACTGATGGGAAAAGGAATTCTCTGCCTGCTCGCCTCGTTCTTGCTGGCGGCGACCACCTCTGTCGGGGATATCTGCTATGTGTTGAGGAAGATACATTGCCCGAAGTTGTTGGTGACACTGTTCCTGCTGACCTATCGATATCTCACAGTCTTTTTACGGGAGGTTGCGGTAATGACGGAAAGCTATCACTTGAGGGCACCCGGGCAGAAGGGAATCCATCCGAGAGCCTGGGGGTCGTTTCTGGGGCAATTGCTGCTTCGGACGATAGACCGCGGGCAGGCTTTGTACGAAAGTATGCTGCTGCGAGGATATGACGGTGAGTTTCCGATTGCGAAAGCAGAACAGACAGGGCGCGGCGAGCTGTCTGTGGTTATCATTGTTGCGGTACTGCTGCTTGTGAGCAGAGTCTGTCCGGTTACGGAGCTTCTGGGCAGTATCTTTGTGGGGTGAACGGCAGTACGGGTTTTTTTGGGAGGTGACAGGATGATTGACCTGAACGATGTGACATTTGCATATCCCGGCTCCGGTGAAGTGTTAAAAAAGATCCGTTTCCATGTCTCGGAGGGAGAGCGGGTCGGTCTGATCGGTGCAAACGGCTCCGGCAAAACGACCCTGATGCGTGCCATCTTAGGACTGATCGCCGTGCAGGGGGAAATCACAGTTGACGGGATGCCGGTCGACAAGTCGCACCTGTCGGAGGTGCGTAAGACAGTCGGTTTTGTGCTTCAGGACTCGGAACAGCAGATGTTTATGCCGACGGTACTGGAGGATATGGTGTTTGGACCGGTCAGCTACGGACAAAGCAGACAGGAGGCAGAGCAGAGGGCGGACGAAGTGTTGCGGAGCCTGCAGCTGGAGAAGTTAAAGTATGCACACAATCACAGATTGTCCGGCGGAGAGAAGAAGATGGCAGCAATTGCCACCATTCTTACGATGCAGCCCAAATGCATTCTGATGGATGAACCGACCGCGGCGCTCGACCCATATTATCGAAGAAAGCTGATACAGACCCTGCAGACCATTCCGGGAACCCGGATCATAGCCAGCCACGACATGGATTTTATTCTGGAGACCTGCGACCGCGTGCTTCTGCTTGGCGAAGGCAGACTCGTGGCGGACGCAGATGCGCGTACCATCCTTACCGATGAAAAACTCCTTCTGGAGAACCGCCTGGAGATGCCGTATGGGTGCCAAACTCCGTGATATTCAAGAGATAAAGGACTTGCTTTTTGAAAACACATAGAGTAAAATCGGATTGAAAGTTTTGTGAGCACCTACCCCAGTAGGTGCTTTTTCGAGTAGGCATATATATTTGGGAGAGAACAAATGGTTGAATTGGATGTGAAGATCGGCGCAAAGGAATTATATGATTATATGCTGCGGCACACCTACAACAGTGCTTCCGGCCTGATCGGAAGCTGCGTGGGCGCACTTATGGTGGTCGGCGCATTTTCGACCGGACAGTGGATGTTCCTGATATTTGGGGCGATTATTCTGCTGTACCTGCCATGGACCCTCTTTTTGAAAAGCAGGGCGCAGGTAGTTGCCAATCCGAGCTTTCAGAAACCGCTGCACTATAAGCTGGATGAAGAAGGACTGACCATCTCACAGGGCGAGGATATGGTGCAGTATAAGTGGGAGGAAATGGTGAAGGCAGTTTCCACCGGCCGGAGCATTATCCTCTATACTTCCGCCGTCAATGCAACGATTTTCCCGAGAGCACAGATGGAGGACAAGAAAGAGGCAGTGATCGGAATGATTTCCACACATATGCCGCCTGCGAAGGTAAAAATCCGGAACTGAGCTGAGGGAGGAAACGATGACAGTATTTGACGCCAAAAGCATTTGGAATGAGCTCAATACAAAGGGCTGTGTCTGCCTGGAAACACAGTGTGCGGAGGAGACCCGTGCGCTCGGCAGCGCGCTGAGTACCCTGGCGAAGCCGGGTCAGGTGTTTACCCTGATCGGTGATCTCGGTGTGGGTAAGACTGTGTTTACCCAGGGATTTGCGGCAGGGCTCGGTATTACCGGGCCGGTATCCAGCCCGACCTTTACGATCGTGCAGATCTACGAGGAGGGTCGTATGCCCTTCTATCATTTTGATGTCTATCGAATCGGCGACATAGAAGAAATGGACGAGATCGGGTATGAGGACTGTTTCTACGGAAGCGGCGTCTGCCTGATTGAGTGGGCGAACCTGATTGCGGAGATTCTCCCCGAGGAGTATGTCGAGATCACCATAGAGAAAAATATCGAGATTGGTTTTGATTACAGAAAGATTACTTTACAGAAGAGATTTTCCTGACACCTGTTTCGGATCAGGTGAGGGAAGGTTCTGCGTGGATTTGGATAGAGAGGAATGTGAGGCATGAAAATACTGGGAATGGACAGCTCAGGTCTGGTGGCCGGCGTAGCCGTGACGGAGGATAATGTCCTGTTAGCTGAGTATACAACCGATTATAAGAAAACACATTCGCAGACGCTGCTGCCGATGCTGGACGAGCTTTGCAGGATGATAGAGCTGGATGTCTCCACCATCGACGCCATTGCGATTTCCGCCGGTCCGGGTTCCTTTACCGGCCTTCGCATCGGTTCCGCGACCGCGAAGGGACTCGGTCTTGCTCTGAAAAAGCCTCTGATCGAGGTACCCACCCTGGAGGGTCTTGCCTGGAATCTGTGGGGGAGCGAGGGACTCGTCTGTCCGATCATGGATGCCAGAAGAAACCAGGTGTATTGCGGCGCTTATGAGTTTGTGCCCGCCGGGGAAAGCTTTCAGATGCAGACTGTGCTGGGACAGGACGCTTTGGATATCAGGGCGCTGATTCAGAAACTGAATGAGACGGGTCGTCCGGTGATTTTCCTGGGAGACGGCGTGCCGGTCTATCTGAAGGAGATCCGCGAGCTGATGCAGGTTCCGTTCCGGATTGCACCTGCGGGAAACAATAGACAGAGAGCGGCAAGTGTTGCTGCGCTGGGCGCAGTTTATTATGCGAAGGGGCGGTTCGTGGATGCTGCGTCACACCAGCCGGAGTATCTGAGAAAGAGCCAGGCAGAGCGCGAGCAGGAGGAAAAGCGCTGCGCGACGGAGAGCGACCAATGAGTATCATCAGAAGACTGCAGCCGGAGGATTGCGCGAGGTTAGCCGAGATCGAAAAGCTTTGTTTTTCCCTCCCCTGGTCGGAGGAGGATTTTCGTAAGCTCCTGACCCACTCATACTGCACCTACCTGGTTGCGGAGGAGGACGGTGAGCCGGTCGGTTTTTGCGGCTATACCAATCTCTGCGGAGAGGCAGACATTGACCATGTGTTTGTCGCACCGGAGTTTCGCGGTAAAAAGCTTGCGCAGAGGCTGATGCGGGAGATCCTTAAGACCGGCGGGGAGGAAGGCGTGGAGGCCTATACGCTGGAGGTGCGGGTGAGCAATGCCCCTGCCATTCATCTGTATGAAAAATTCGGGTTTGTCTCGGAGGGAATCCGACCGGGGTTTTACGACTATCCCAGGGAAGATGCCATGATCATGTGGCGCAGACCGGTTTAGAGGCGGAAACAATTACCAGAACCCGGCGCTTACTTTTTTTGATAAAATACCGGGTGTGAGTATAGTTACAGTTCGATGCGCCGGAAGGTTCCGGCCGATAGAAGGAGAGACCGGTATGAGAAGATACGAAGAAGGACAGGAAAGAACACTGAATTCCATGATCTGCAATCTGTGCGGGCGCAGGATTCCGGTGCAGAATGGTATGGTGAAGGAGGGCGTTTTCTCTGCGGATGCCGCCATGGGTTATTTTAGCAGAAAAGACGGTGTAACCTATCACTTTGACCTCTGTGAGGACTGTCTGGAACAATTAATGGCGCAGTTTACGATTCCCGCGGATTGCACGGAGAATACGGAGCTGCTGTAACGAAACAGAGCCTGTCGGCGGACAGTGCGGAAAGAAACGGTGAAAACATGCTGGATGTCAGCCTGCTTGGAACGGGAGGAATGATGCCATTGCCTTACAGATGGTTAACCTCCCTGATGCTTCGATACAACGGAAAAAGTATTTTGTTTGACTGTGGGGAAGGAACGCAGATTGCCCTGCGTGAGAAGGGCTGGAGCCCTAAGCCGATCGATATTATCTGCTTTACACATTATCACGCGGATCATATCAGCGGACTTCCCGGAATGCTCCTGACGATGGGAAATGCCGAGAGGACAGAGCCGCTTTTGCTGATCGGACCCAAAGGCTTAAACCGGGTGGTCGGAGCGCTCAGAACCATCGCACCGGAGCTTCCGTTCGAGATTCAGTGTGTGGAGATTGCCGAAAATGAACAGGACTTTGCCTTTGATGGGTTCCGCATCCATGCCTTTCGTGTAAATCACAGTGTACTTTGCTATGGCTACAGTCTGTCGGTGGACCGCGCCGGAAGATTTGACAAAGACAGGGCGCTTGCCCAGAACATCCCCATGAAGCTCTGGAGCAGACTTCAGCGCGGAGAGGTGATCGAGGCGGACGGACGGACCTTTACGCCCGATATGGTGCTCGGCGCGGACAGGAAAGGTCTGAAGGTGACCTATTGCACCGACACCAGACCCACGGAGAGCATTGCGAACAATGCGGCCGGCTCCGATCTGCTGATTCTGGAAGGAATGTACGGCGAACCGGAGAAGTTTGACAAGGCTAAGGAAAACAAACATATGACCATGTATGAGGCTGCGAAGATTGCCCGTGCCGCGAATGTGCAGGAGCTTTGGTTGACCCATTACAGCCCATCCCTGACACATCCCGAGAGTTTTATGAGTGAGGTGCGCAAGATTTTTCCGAAAGCCATAGCGGCAAAGGACGGAAGAACAGTCGAATTGATGTTTGAGGATGAATCTGCTAACGATACGCAGAAAGCGGAGGAAGAGAATTGAGAAAGCAGACAGAGGACAGATTGATTCTGGCAATTGAAAGCTCCTGCGATGAAACGGCGGCAGCCGTTGTAAGAAACGGAAGAGAGATTCTGTCGAATGTGATCTATTCGCAGATCGCACTGCACACGCAGTTTGGAGGCGTGGTGCCGGAGATCGCATCGAGAAAGCATATTGAAAAGATCAATCAGGTGATTGAACAGGCCTTGCAGGACGCGGATGTGACCCTGCAGGAGATAGACGGTATCGCGGTGACTTACGGGCCCGGTCTGGTCGGTGCCCTGCTGGTCGGCGTTGCGGAGGCAAAGGCAATCAGCTTTGCCACCGGAATCCCACTTGTGGGCGTGCATCATATCAGCGGTCATATCAGTGCCAACTATATCGAACATCCCGATCTGGAGCCCCCGTTTGTATGTCTGGTGGCATCCGGCGGACACTCGCATCTGGTGGTGGTGAAAGACTACGGAGAGTATGAGATCATCGGCAGAACCAGAGACGATGCCGCGGGGGAAGCCTTTGATAAGGTTGCAAGGGCAATCGGCTTAGGATACCCGGGCGGACCCAAGATCGACAAGCTTGCGAAGGAAGGCAATCCCGAAGCGATTCATTTCCCGAGGGCCAAGGTCGCGGAAAATGAGTACGATTTCAGCTTCAGCGGTCTGAAGTCGGCAGTTTTGAATTATCTGAATTCCTGTCAGATGAAGGGCGAAGAAGTCAACCGCGCAGATGTGGCGGCCTCCTTCCAGAAATCGGTCACGGATGTGCTGGTGGAGCATTCCCTGCATGCCGTGAAGGCGTTCGGCTTTCACAAGTTCGCGATCGCAGGCGGCGTGGCGTCGAATTCTTCGTTGCGCGCAGCCTTTGAGACGGAGTGTGCGAAGCGCGGAATCGAGTTTTACCATCCTTCGCCGATCTATTGCACCGACAATGCGGCCATGATCGGGGTTGCAGGATATTATGAATATAAGAAGGGTGTGCGTCACGGCTTTGATTTGAACGCTGTACCCAATCTGCAGCTGTAAACGGGTTGGGTTAGTCGGGGAAAGCGGTGCAGTACGAAAAAGGCGCGGTGAAGTGTATGAACAAGAGAAAGACAGCGATACTGCTGGCGGCAGGCAGCGGGAAACGGATGAACAGTGCCGTCGCAAAGCAGTTTATGCTTTTGGACGGAAAACCTCTGATCTGCCATGCATTGCAGACGATTGAAGCGTCAGAAGTGATAGATGACTGTGTGGTTGTGACGGGCGGGTCCGATGTCGATTATGTGAAAACCGAGATTGTGGAAAAATATGCATTTCATAAGGTAAAGGCTGTGATCGCCGGCGGAAGCGAGCGCTGGGAGTCAGTTGCGCTGGCAGTGAGGGCCATTGCCGGGGGCGCGCTTGAGATTCCGAATACGGACGGCTTCCTCTTTATTCATGACGGCGCCAGACCTTTTCTGACCTGTGAGATCCTGGAGGATACGCTGCGCGATGTCCAAAAGTATCACGCCTGTGTGGCTGCCGTGCCTTCCAAGGACACAGTGAAGCTGTCCGATGGGGAAGCATTCGCGGCATCGACTCCGGACAGGCGGAGAGTCTGGCTGATTCAGACGCCTCAGGTTTTTGATACCGGACTGGTGACAAAGGCCTACGAAAAACTGATGCAGGAAGCCGGACAGAGCGGCAAGACGTCCATCACAGTCACGGATGATGCGAGTGTGGTGGAACGCTACACGGACTGTCGGGTGAAACTGACCATGGCATCATATACCAATATGAAGATCACAACGCCGGAGGACCTTCCGATTGCGGAACTGCTTCTTCGAAACGGAAATCACGCATGACCGGTGACGAGGGCTTTTGGATAGAGAGTATGGATAGAAGTAGAAGAACTTCGAAAGCGAAAAGTGAATTGTAGAAAAAAGTGAAAAAATTCAAAAAAACATGTTGACAGGAAAAGACCTTTTTGCTAGAATAACTTTTGCCGCTGGAAAAGCGGAACACTTTGGAGAGATATCGAAGTGGTCATAACGAGGCGGTCTTGAAAACCGTTTGTCCGC
>JAEDDX010000128.1 GCA_016293615.1 Acetatifactor sp. | reverse complement strand
CATATTTAAATAACTCCTTACGCATCCCCTGCATATTACCAAACTGCCAGGAAATGGGTTGTGTCGAACACCCCACTTTGGCGGCAATGGTCTTAATATTCACCATTGGATACCCTTCTTCCATAGCACCGATTATAGCATATCGGTTTTATGAAAAAATGTATGAGCAAAATACAGTTGCGGATCATAACAGCTTATTGTAAAATGAGAAACGTTCCTGAAGACAGGAAAGAACAGGAGAAACAATACGAAACGATGACACAAAGTATGATTCTTGATAAGAAAACTTTTTTGAAAACAGCCACCAGACTGGCCTTCCCGATCATGATACAGAATCTGATCAGTACATTGGTAAATGCAGCGGATACTGTGATGCTTGGATACGTCAGCCAAACCGCTATGTCCGCTTCCTCTCTGGCGAACCAGTATACATTTGTTCTTACTTGTTTGTATTTCGGTCTTGCAACCGGAACCTCCGTTCTGTGTGCACAATACTGGGGAAAGGGAGATAAGAAGACAGTTGAACGTGTTTTGGGTCTGGCAGAACGCCTGTCTCTGATGGTATCCTTGTTGTTTTTCGCTGTTTCCTTCTTTTTTCCGGAAAGAATCATGCATCTCTTCTCACAAAGTCCCGAAACCATTGCCGCAGGAAGTGAATACCTGAAAGTGTTATCGTTCTCCTTCCTGTTTATGGGTTTCTCACAAGTTTTCATGAGCGCACTGCGAAGTATCGGTGAGGTCGCCCTTCCTTCTGTAACCTACATTATATCTCTTTGTGTGAACGTAGTCTGTAATGCAAGCTTTATTTTCGGACTCTTCGGACTTCCCAAACTGGGCGTAATCGGTGTTGCGCTCGGCACCGTAATCGCCAGAGTCGTGGAGGTAATCATCTGCCTGACTTATACAATCTTCCGCTGTGAGATCAAATTTCGTGTAAAATATCTCTTCTCAAAAGCTGATATTTTACTGCTGGATTTTCTCAAAATCAGTACACCCTCCGTCGTTAACGACGTTGTCTGGAGCCTTGCCACTTCCATCTTTGCAGCAATTCTCGGCCATATCGGCGATGATATGGTAGCAGCAAACGCGGTTGCCGTTATGGTTGTGAACATCGGAGCCATAGCCTGCCGCGGCTTTGCCAGTGCCACCACGATCATTGTCAGCCAGACATTGGGGCAGAATCAATTGGAAGCTGCCAAAGAGTATGGAAGAAGAATGCTTCGAATCACGATCTTTGTAGGTTTGATCGGATGCATACTGATTCTTGCCATCCGGCCTTTTATCGTGGATTTTTACCGCGATAAGCTCTCCGAGACAGCTATTTCTTATCTGGGCAGTATTATGATTATGACAACCTGGCGTCTTGTCGGAGAAGGAATCAACACATGTCTGATCTGTGGTTGTTTTCGCGGAGGCGGAGATGCCAAATTTGGCATGGTAATTGATATCATCTTCATGTGGCTTGTGGCAGTACCGCTCATGGCAATTGCCGCTTACGTGCTGAAACTGCCGCCGATCTGGGTATATTTTGTTATGACTTTGGACGAATTTGAAAAGATGCCTGTAGTATTTCACCACTACAGAAAGTATAAATGGTTGAAGAATATCACGAGGGAACTGTAAACATCAGTGTAAGTTTTTCTCATATATGTACCACTTTTGCTGCGTCAAATCTTTTCAACGGGTATCCATATCTCGCTGTAATTGTCCTCGGGGTTTTCGTTGGGCGGAGTGTACATTTCAATATCGTAGTTGCCCGAAAGCTTGTATTCCTTGCAGTTAGGAAGCCACTCGCTCCAAATCTTTGTGTTCACGGTCTGCAAATCTCTGGGATTGCACGGGAATATAGCCCACGTTCCTGCGGGAATAAACGTTGTAACATAACCCTCTGGCACCTCATCGCACGGGTTATAGTTATCTGCGATCAGATACTCGAA
Organism: Acetatifactor sp.; assembly: GCA_016293615.1. Taxonomy (GTDB): domain Bacteria; phylum Bacillota; class Clostridia; order Lachnospirales; family Lachnospiraceae; genus Acetatifactor. The sequence continues at coordinate 895 of JAEDDX010000128.1, read as the reverse complement.
ATCCTTGCCATCGCCATTAAGGCATACGCCGTACATACCGCATACTATCTTGTTTTCGCCCTCCTGAAAATGCTCCTGCCAAAAGTTAGGTATCTCGAAATGGGAAGTATCCGCATTGAACATTCTTGACTTGCCCATTACTGTAAATGCCTCTTTTTTAACAATTTTGTACTCCATCATAGTACCACCCTCCAATCTAAGCTTTATTCTCACAGGCGCAAATGATTTCAGATTTGCGCCCTTTTCTTTTGCAGCCGAGGGAGAGATTCCGTGAAACTTTGTGAACGCCCGTGCAAAGCTGTCGGGTGAATCGTAGCCGTATTTTACCGCAATGTCAATTACTTTTGCATTGTCCACGGAAAGCTCCTGCGCGGCAAAAGTAAGCCTGCGGTTACGGATATATTCTCCCACAGTAAAACCGCACAGTGCGCTGAAAATCCTCTGAAAGTGGAAGGGTGAGACACACGCCTTTGCGGCAATATCACCTATCTGCAAATCTTCCGTAAGATTATCCTCTATGTACTGCACTGCGCTTTGAATTCCTTCTGCCCAGCCGTTCATTCCGTCACATCCTTTCCTCTCTGCTGTATTCACTATATCAGCTTGATTGAAGTGCTTCCCGACATTTTGTGCTTTTAGTTGCAGTATACTTTGAGAAAGACCTAATATTTCTCGAATTGACTTCAAATCTTCCGAAAAATTGAATTTCATATTAATCGCCTTCAACTTATTTATATCACATTACTTAAATAAGTTCGACACAAACTTACCTCTCGGATGCATTGGGATCAGAATATAAATAATTCTCTGCTGTTTCGCCAATCTGTGCTAATGCTGGCCAATATTCTTTTAAGAATTCGAAATTTGACTTCATGGCAGCCTCCTCTTTAGAAAC
>JAEDDX010000057.1 GCA_016293615.1 Acetatifactor sp. | reverse complement strand
CTGAAACAAATCACACAGCACCATCAGGTTATCGATCGTGGGAAGGGCATCCCCCCTCTGCCACTTGCAGACAGCCTGCGGGCTGATGCAAAAGAGCGTACTTAACTGCTCCACCGTTAAGTTTCTTGCAGTCCGACAGTCACGGATCCTACGGCCCGTTGCCTTCATGTTGATCGGTCTGAAAACAAAAGTATTCGTCATATTGCGCCTCCTGATAAAATAGGACTTCGTCCGTCATTGGGGTAACAGGATGATTCTCTCCGGAACACCTTCCGTTTCGGCACCTCTGCCGTCAAAAGAGCATCGAAAACACAATGAATTGAATATTTTATTTTATCATATCTTTTGCACAGATGCAAGTGTTTTTTTGCAAAATATGGTTTGTTTTATTTGTAAAATATGGTTTGTCCGCCAAACCGCGGCTACCCTAAGGCTTGCTAACAATAATGCTGCATGGTCAGCTGTACCTGCGTACTGCCCTTGTAGGTATTTAAGCCAAGCTGATACACCACTGACAGGGATACGCTCGCCCTGCCGGCATACAGAGCTTCCTCCGTGCCGGGGCCGAACTTTTCCTCCAGGAACCGTCCGAATTTCTCCAGGTCTCCGAAATAGACCAGAGAGGCGCGGTGGCCTTCCGCTGTCCTCACCTGGAATCTGGCAAAGTTGCCTCTCGCCCCCATGCGATAAGCCGACACGAATGTCAGATTCTTCTGTGCAAACAAAGGTCTGGAATTTCCTACGCCAAAGGGCTCCAGCAGCTCCAGCTCCCGCGCAAGCTCCTCCCCGGCATACTCGATGGGCATCGGCACATCAATATGTACCCTGGGAACAAAATCATCCTCGCTCAAAGTGCAGACGGCGTTGATCTTCTCGCGGAATTCCTCCACCCTCTCCTCTTCCATGGAAAGGCCTGCTGCCATCGCATGCCCGCCGAACCTGGTAAAGCACTCCCTGACGGCGGTCATGGACTCATACATATGGAACCCCTCGATCGAACGGCCGGAGCCCTTGACTCCTTCTTCTCCCTTCGTAAGGAGAAACACAGGATGGTTATATTTTTCGCGGATACGGCCGGCCACGATTCCGGCAAGACTCTCGTGAAGCCCGGGCAGGAAGACAATCATGACCTTGTCCCGCTCCACGCCGTGCTCCCTGATATAGCGTTCTGCCTCCTCCACCCCCTTCAGGGTGAGGTCTTTTCTGGCGTCATTGAGTTCCTTGAGTTCCCGGGCAGCGCACATCGCCTCCGCATGGTCCGTGCTCATCAGCAGCTCCAGCGCACGAACCGCCGTATCCAGTCTTCCGGTCGCGTTCAGACAGGGCCCGATCACGAATCCCAGATGATAGACATTGCACTTCTCCGGCTCGATCTTATTGACCTCCATCAGAGCCCGCAGACCCTGATTTGAAGAGTTCCGAAGGGCTTTCAGTCCTTCCTTTACGAGGATTCTGTTCTCCCCCTTAAGCTCCATGACATCACAGACCGTAGCCAGCGCCGCAAACTCCAAAAGTTCCTGCATGCTTTCCTTCAAGGCACTGCTGCCCGTTTTTTCTTCCAGCAGCTGAATCAGCTTATAGGCAACCACACCCCCGCAGATTCCCGGGAAAGGATACCGGCAGGCCTCCTGTTTGGGATCCACCACAGCGTAAGCGGGCGGCAGAAGCTCGACCCTTCTGATGCTTCCGTCCTCCTCTGTCACATTCTGAAACGGTACCTCGTGATGATCCGTCACCACCACCTTTATCCCATATTGATTGGCAAGCGCAATCTGCGCTGCGGCGGCAATTCCGTTGTCGCAGGTCACGATCAAACCGACATTGTCCTGCTTTGCGACCTCGATCAGATGATCATTCAGACCATATCCGTCGTGAATTCTGTGTGGGATGGCAGTATCGGCCTGACCGCCCAGAAGCCTGATTCCCTTTGTCAGAATGAACGATGAGCAGATACCGTCCACATCATAGTCACCGATGACGCGGATATGCACCCCCTCGGCTATGGCCTCCAGCACGGCATCCGCCGCCTTGTCCATATCCTTCATCAGGTGCGGGGAGTGACAATCCTTCCTCTCTCCGTACAAAAAGGCTCTGATGCTCTCCTCGTCCGTCAGATCCCTGTTGCGCAGAATTCTTGCCACCACCGGACTGATGTGGAATTCCTTCGCCCACTTCTCAAAATCGGCCTTCTTGGCCGCTACCATCCACTTTTCCATCTGTATCATCCTTATGTAAAAAAACTAAACCCATCTTAACACAAAAAGCCTTATAAAACAACTCTTCCGCGTTTCCTGTATCTTGCCCTTTCTTCTCGGCAATGCTATACTTAGGAACGAAAAGCGAGGAGATCACTATGAAACCGACAGAACTGTTAAAGAAAAAGAAATGCTTCCTGTTTGACATCGACGGCACTTTGGCTGTCGGCGACACCCTGTATGAGGGAAGTGCCGAGTTGCTGGAATACATCGACTCCATCGGCGGGAAGTCCTATTTTATCACAAACAACTCCACAAAAAGCGGTCAGGACTATGTAACGAAGTTCAAAACCGCCTTTCACCTGGACACCACCGAGGACCAATTCATTACATCCGGCTATATGACGCTGCGTTTCCTGAAGGAACACTATGCCGGCAGAACCATCTTTGTTCTGGGTACCGCTTCGTTTGTGGCGGAGCTTCGCAACAACGGTCTGACCATCACCGAGGTTGTGCGGGACGACATTGCCTGCGTCGTGGTTGCTTACGACAGCGAACTCAATTACGAAAAGCTCACCCGGGCCTGCGAGGTGCTCCTAACCATGGATGTCCCCTTCTACGGCACCAATCCGGACCTGCGCTGTCCCATCGATTTCGGTTTTATACCGGACTGCGGAGCCATCTGCAACATGATAAGCGCGACGACCGACAAGTTCCCCACCTATCTGGGCAAACCAAGCAGGGAAGTAGTGGACCACTGCCTCGCGTTGTCAGGCTTTGACCGCGAGGAAACGCTTGTCGTGGGCGACCGCCTCTACACCGACATTGCGTGCGGCATCAACGGCGAAGTCGACACCTGCGTCCTGTTTACCGGCGAGGCAAAACCGGAAGATATGGCCGACACGCCGTACCCTGCCGACTATGCCTTTGACAATGTAAAAGAGCTCCTGCGCCATTGCACAGAAGCTCAATGATCTGTAATCCTTGAGGGATTGTGTCTCTGTCAGGCGAAGACCTGCCGGCGATACGATCCCTTATTTTGATTCGTGAATTGCTTTCTCGATAACGCCGAACCCAAGAGGATAAGGGCCCGTGTGGACGCCGATGGTTGCGCCGATCTGGTAGGTGGGGACGGTCTCAAACATCAGTCCTCTCTTGTGCAGCTCCTCCAGCGCGATCCGCGCGCAATCTGTCCCCTCTTCGATATCATAGCCATATCCGAGACAGATGCTGACATTCTCGGGCGTATACTGATTCTCCGTAAGATAATTGAGCAGCAGCTCCAGAGACTTTTCAAAGGTACGCTTTCTGCCGCGCCCGATACCGGACGGGTAGATCTCACCCTGCTTCAGCGTAATGATCGGACGAATTCCGAGTACACTGCCCGCGACCGATGCGACCTTGCCGATTCTTCCGCCGTGCTGTAAGTATTCCATATCTCCGACCGTAAAAAAGATTCTGCCGGTTGACTTAATCTCCTCGAGCCTCTTCACCGCATCCTCAAACCCATATCCCGCATCTCGGAGCCTGATTGCTTCCTGCACATACAATCCCTGCAGCACAGTATTGATGGTAGAATCAATCACCTCAATCCGGGCATCCGGATGGTCCTCCAAAATGATATTCTTTGCGTTCAGCGCAGACTGCATGGAACCACTGAACTTTGTGGTGATACAGATGCAGACGACAGGCACCTTCTTCTCTACCCAGGGCAGAAACGCATCGACATAATCCTGCGTAGCCGGCATGGAAGACTTCGGATACACACCCTTGCGGTCCACCATCTGCTGATAAAAATCCCTGATCTGAATCTCTACATTCTCTCTCTCATAATGCTCATCGTCAAAGGACACATAGAACGGAACGATGGACACATTTTTCTCCTCAGCAAAGGCAACCGGCAAATCACAGGAACCGTCACTGATAATGCGGAACAACTCACTCATATGTTTCTTAACCTTTCATCAATAGGACTTGCTATCCAAAGAATACCATGGTCGGGGCAAAATTTCAATATCAAAAACAGATTTTATAGTAATATACCCTCTTTTTCGTAGTTTTAATTACTACATGAATGTGAATGCAAAAAAGAGTACATTCTCATACTGCCATGAAAATGTACCCTTATAATAATCTTATGAAGCGTTACTCTTCACGCTTTCATCACACAATCCGCCATGCCTCAGATGAGTCTGCGTACCGTGCTTCCCTGTCAGGGTTATCCCGACGCCTTATTCTTCCGCGGACTTTTTCCCGGACAATACGATATTCAGAAGAATACCGAGGATCAGGGAGGTTGCGACGGAGGTAATGGTGATCTTACCGAAGTTTAAGGTCAGACCGCCGATACCGGAGATCAGGATGATTGATACTACGAACAGGTTCTTGTTCTCGTTTAAGTCAACCTTCTGAACCATCTTCAAACCGCTGACAGCGATGAATCCGTAGAGTGTCATACATACGCCGCCCATGACACAGGAAGGAATGGAGCTCAAGAAGGCGATGACGGGAGCGATGAAGGAGATCACGATCGCCATCACTGCGGTGGTCATAATGGTGACAACGGAAGCGTTTCTGGTGATTGCAACACAGGCTACGGACTCACCGTAAGTGGTGTTGGGGCAGCCTCCGAAGAATGCACCGACCATGGAGCCGACGCCGTCTCCGAGAAGGGTTCTGTGAAGACCGGGCTTCTCAAGGAGATCTCTCTCAATGATGGAAGAGATATTCTTGTGGTCAGCAATGTGTTCTGCAAATACTACCATAGCTACAGGCATATAAGCCGCAGCGATGGTTCCGATATAGCCTGCATCCAGCTGACCCCAGCCCTTAGCGGACTTCAGGAAGGAGAATTCAGGAACCGAGAAGAAGGTGCTGAAGGTTACACCGTCTGCAACCAGTGCGGTCACAGGGCTGAAATCAAGGATCTTCAATGCATCAATGTCTGCCGCAAAACCGATGGCGGTAAAGATTGCTGCCAGGATATAGCCTGCCAGGATACCGATGATGAAAGGAATCAGACGGGCCATCTTCTTGCCGTAGGTAGAGCAAAGAGTAACTACTAAAACGGTAACCAGACCGCAGAGAACCGCAATCAGAGGGGAACCGCCTTCCACATTGCTCTTCTGCAGATCGCCTACTGCATTTCCTGCGAGGGAAAGACCGATGATTGCAACGGTAGGTCCGATGACAACTGAGGGCATCAGCTTGTTGAGCCAGTTGACGCCGACTATCTTAACAACCAGGGCAATGACAACATAAACCAGTCCGGCAAAGATCGCGCCGAGGATGATTCCTGCGAATCCCGCCTCTGCGGATACCGCTCCGGCAAACGCTGCCGCCATGGAGCCCAGAAATGCGAATGAAGAACCAAGGAATACCGGGCTGCTTGCCTTCGTAAACAGGACATACACAAAAGTACCGACACCCGCGCCAAATAAAGCGGCTGCGATGCTCATGCCGTTTCCGATAATCATAGGAACCGCAATGGTTGCCGCCATAATTGCCAGAAGCTGCTGGAAGCCGAAGATAAGGACTTGTCCGGCCTTGGGTTTGTCTTTGACATCATAAATCATTTTCATTTTGTTTTCTCCCTTCCTCATGTGTGATTATGATGGAACAAGTATTCGGTTTTCGGGCACCCAATGCCCATAACATTATACAATGAAGAAACAAGCTTTGTAAAGGCGAAAGGGACGAATATCTGTCGATAAAAGTAACAAAAAAGTGGTATTTTTTTTGAGCATGTAGTAGAATAAATGATAGTTCCACGCAGAAAGCAAAGAGGTGACAAACATGAAAGAACAACTGTATACCATTCCGCTCAACGACGCCGTCAACGCCAACGATGAATGTCCTTTCTGTTTCATAGAAAGAAATATCGAACAGGACCTCCTGGACTTTTGTCTGGGCAGCGCAGCTTCCTACATGGAAGCCGATGTGCGTGAGATGACCGACAAGGCCGGGTTCTGCCGCACACATTTTCAGAAGATGTTCGACTACGGCAACACCCTCGGAAACGCCTGGATCCTCAAGACCCATTACCGCCGTATGATCGGTGAGATGAAGAAGGAATTCTCAGGCTTTAAGCCCGGGAAAATGGCCTCCAAGGGTCTGTTCAAGAAAAACACCGAGGGCGGAAATGCCATCGGTGCCTGGGTACGGGAGAAGAACAAGTCCTGCTACATCTGCAATCACTTTAACGAGACCTACGAAAGATACATGGATACCTTCTTCTACCTCTGGAAGCAGGACCCTGATTTTAAGGAGAAGATAAAAAATGGAAAAGGCTTCTGCCTTTCCCACTTCGGTGATTTGTGTGACGCTTCCGATTCCAAGCTCAACGCCCAGGAGCTGGAAAGCTTTTATCAATGTATGTTCCCCCTGATGGAGCGCAATATGGAACGCCTCTCCGAGGATGTTGCCTGGCTCGTCGAGAAATTCGACTATCGCAACAAGGATGCCGACTGGAAGAACTCGAAGGATGCCATCCAGCGCGGCATGCAGAAGCTAAAGGGCGGTTATCCTGCGGATGACCCTTACAAATCAAGCAAGTAAGCCCCGCACCATATTCAGGTACTCACAGACCTCCTCATAGAAGGTCTCGGGCTGATAATCAGGGTCTCTGAACTTCTCATTCATCAGTCCCGCAATGGTAAACTCAAGCATCTTCCGGAGCTTGATACCATCCACCTTTCCCGGAAGAAGGGAATAATCGATCTGGTCATAAACGGTTCTGTAGGTCTCCTGCAGGGCCGTTTTCTTCTCTTCGGTCACAGAGAGCGCCTCCTCGCAGTCCTCCAGCATACAGCGGTTGAGGAATTCCTGCATATAAGGATAACCTTTCAGCACATGCATCCTGGCGCACTCCACCTGACGGATGACCTCGATTAAGTTTCTCTCCCTGGAATCCACATAGGTTCTAAGCTCAAGACACATAAACCGCACGCTGTAATCAAAGATGAACTTGTACACACCCGCTTTGCTGCCAAAATAATGGAACAAAAGTCCCTTGCTGATGGCCGCCTCCTTCACGATATCGTCCGTGCTGGCATGCCTGTACCCCTGCATGGCAAACACCTTCATGGCGGCATTGATCATTCTATCCTGTTTTTCTTTCTTCAGATCAAAGAATTTCCCGTTCATAGTCTAACTCCCGATTCCAAACTTATGATAAACACATTGTAACATATATTTTGTCTTCGTGACATCCTATTCCTAAAATTTTCCGAAATTTACACAGATTCCCTTTTCAACTGACAGCATTCGTATTAAAATGATATCAGGCTCAAAAGGCCTGCAGGCGCTTTTGCCCCGACATCACTGATATCCCATTCCGGTTATCCTTTTTATGAATGTTTCTCCCTGCCCTGCAGCGGGTGCGGAAGGAAAGACGCCAAGAAGGACTATCCGCTATGTTTCTCGAAAGGAGTCACCATGACGAACAAGACCCGTAAAATCTTACTGATTACCGCCGCCATCAGCAGTGCCGTTGCCGCTGCGGTCATTTACCTTTACAAAAAAGACCTGAAAAATCTCATCCCCATTGATGATGATTTTGACGATTTTGATGCGTATGAAGAGGATTACGAATCCAAAAAGCCCGGATTCTTCAAAAAATACTTCTCCTTGAGCAGAACATCCGGCGAAACATCCGAAGCAGTTGCAGAACCTATTGCTGAGGATCCTGCCATTGAGGAACCTGTCGCTGAGGAGCCTGTCGCTGAGGAACCTGTCGCTGAGGAACCTGCCGCCGAGGAGCCTGCTGCTGAGGAGCCTGTTGCTGAGGAACCTGCCATTGAGGAGCCTGTCGTTGAGGAACCTGTTGCTGAGGAACCTGTTGCTGAGGAACCTGCCGCTGAGGAGCCTGTTGCTGAGGAACCTGTTGCTGAGGAGCCTGCTGCTGAGGAGCCTGTCGTTGAGGAGCCTGTTGCTGAGGAACCTGCCGTTGAGGAGCCTGTCGCTGAGGAGCCTGCTGCTGCAGAACCTGTTGTTGCAGAACCTGTTATAGAAGAGGCCCCCACCGCGGTGGAAGAATTCTTCTCCGATGAGGAGCCTGCAGACGACTCCGCCCTCGAGGCAGATATCAAGAAGGCATCTGCGCCCGCGGGAGAAGCCCCCGCAGAGACTTCCTTAAACGAAGTGTTCCTGGATGAAGAGGAAGCCTCCGAGTAAACAGACAGCAAGCTTTCCAAAATACGAACGACACCACGATAACCGGAGGTCTACTCTTTATGCCCTCCGGTTATTTCAATGGGCTTTCCGTCAGGATCCAGGAAAGTAAAATACCAATACGAAATCGATCCCCAACTCATACTATTGTCTCCTTTGCACGAAAATTTATTCTGTATCCTTACAGTTGTTTTGTCCCTTTTCGGACGCCCTCTCCAAGCGCCAGCCACTCCTCTCTCGTCACCGCAAACACCTTTGTTATCTCATTTTCCTCGTCCTCACAATCTCTTACCGCAGCCGCAGCTTCCCCGGCGTACCCTTTTCGCTGCATATCTTTGCGGATATGATATCCGATCTCTGGCTTGATCACACCTCCGATATTCTGCATCGTCAGTTCGCAGTCACCGATCATCCTGACTCATTTCTCTTAAGAATAGTCGCTCTGTTTCCAGTCTCATCGTGATCGCTCTCCGTTGCAAAATAGTAAACCGGATGAATCCGTCAGGATCCATCCGGTTGCGTTGCTCCGATTCCATTACTGTCCTGCAATACCGTCAATTACGATTTCCGACAGAACGCTCTTTCCGATGATATGGACGGTATACGATTTCTCTGCATCCCCGTCCGCTCTCATGTCACTGAACTTTTCCATGGAGCCCGTTACATTGTAATCAATGGCAGCTCCGGGCGGCAGCAAAATCGTAATCTTACCGAGAACCGTGCACAAATCAAGCGTCAGTTCCCCGCTCTCCGGCGCCTCCTCAAGCTTCACAGTCATACTGCCATTCGTGCAGGTCAGGTATGATTTAACCGTATCCTTGTGAACATCCACATTTTGTTTGCCGAACATAACGGAGTACATCTGATGATTGCCGGCCGTCTGCTCCATTTCCTTCATCACCTTGTCGTAGCGGAGCTTGACTCCCACTGCGTTTGCCGCAACATATCCCCCTGCAGCTACCAGTCCCTTTACCAAGAGACTATGCTTTTTCTTCCCCATAGGTTTTCGACCTCCTTTTGCCGTATCCAAGCCGAATCGGCCTTTCATGATTATGATATCACACCTGCACTCATAAGGAAAGAGTAATATGGAAAGACATCGCCTCTGCCTGATGATTCGATTATTCGTCCAGATACAGCTGCACACGCTTCCCGATATTTGCGACAACTTCCTCCAATCCCACCAGTTGTTTCTGATAACGATTCAGCTCCTCCTCGAAAATCTCGCTCAATTCAGCCGTAAGATGCGGATACGGAACAGCCTCCTCAAGGATTTCATCCAGTATCTTTTTGTCTCTTTCTCTGTCAACTTGATCGATCTGTATCGGTGGGTAAAGATACTTATTTACAACAATACCATCTCTCATTCGGTTGAATTGTTCCTGCATCACATCATATCTGATACTAAACGGAAAGCTCAGTTCTTCTGCCAATGCAGGCTGTACATCATAAGACAGAAGATACTTCATAAAAAGACAGGCAATTGCCTGTTCCTCCGGCGTTGTCAATGACATCTTCCGTATTATCCGCACTTAATTCCATCTGCAGCAGGACTTCATAGAAATCTACACTTTCTGCTGCCAAAGGCTCATCTTCACCGGTCAATTCATTTTGGGGATTCCTGCCGTTGGCACAACCGCTCAGGACGAAAACAAGCAAAAATATGTAAAGAAACAGACATATTCTCTTTAAAATATTCTTCACAGGACTCCCCCCATTCACAGCATATGCCACTCATGAATAACCTTTAGTGCCAGGCACCAGATACCCATCTCTATCTACCACTATATCAAAAAAGAACTCCATTGCAAAAGGTTGTTGTAAATTCACTGTTCGTTTTTCACGCTCGAAAAACAAAGCCTCCTCACAGCAAAACCTCCGGTGCCGGGCACCGGGGGGCTGCTAGCTTTATCATTGATAAAGATCGTTCAATATATCCGCAAACTCCTGATAAGGTAAATCGTTGAGCTCAACCCCTTCGTTCAGGCAGCAAACCGCCTTCCCCTCCTTATACTCATATATCCCTTGGAAATCATATTTCGAATAATACATCACCTCACCGGACTCTGCTTTTTTGGGAATCAAAAACAGAATATATTGCTTTCCCTTTTCAAGTGGTCTTGCTCCGGAATAGCAATAAGTCACCTTTTCTGTTCCCTTATGAGTATCCTGTTCCCAATCAAAACATTCCTGCAGGAATGTGATGTCAGTCCCCTCCAGCTCCTTATCTCCTTTTATCACCTGATCAATCAACAGTTTCCTGTAACTTCCCCCTGATACCGGCTCATATCTGTCTACCCAGTCAAGATATGTGGTCCTGACTTGCTGATCGGTCTTTTCCAATGCTGTTACCTTAACGATCAGTTGGGCACCGTCTTCCAAAGAATTGTAATCAAAAACATACGGCCGGTCGGATCCCCCTATGTACACTATCGGCAATGCCTCTTCTTTTGACTCCTCCGCTCTTGTTCCGCACCCGGATAGACAAATGCATAAAACCAACACTATCAAAAGACTTTTTTTCACACAAACCATTTATTCATTCCCCCATTTCGAAGCTATATTGCTGTGATCTGATGAAGTGACATTCGGAGATATTGTTGATGAATTAGGCGTACCTTGCTGCATTACAGAATGTGCACTATATACAGAACCAGGGTGTTTCAGCAGGAATACATGTCCCACCTCGTGCTGTAAAGTCTTTTTCATATTCATATACACCTAACTTCCAAATGCAAAAATGTCAATCTTTCTTATAGCATAGGATAACGCTTTTCTTTTGAAATATTACTTGCACGAGTTTCATAAGATAACGAATCTTTTCGGATTATTCTATACACTCTTGGTGTCAGCCACTAGATAAGACTTCTCTTGCCAACTTTTCTTCTGATTCATATTGGTCTATCACAGTATTATCATACGCACTGTTTGTTTCATCATCCTTGGCCGCGTCCGATTCCTCGGAGATAATCTCTTGCGTTCCGTTCCTTTGAGGTCAATCTGCCAGGCCAGCTTTCAGATGACATTGCTCCGCCAGTCGTCCGCTACCCGGCGCTATTTCTTGAGATAAATCACAGTGCCCTCAGGTGTACCATACCCATAGACTCCGTCATCGTAATCCCGGAAGCACAATGTACGGCCGTACGGCTCTTTCTCCCGGATATAGACTGTGGTATACTGCTCCGGATTCTTGACTGCCTTCTCCGTGACCACGGTGCTCTGATAAAAATCACCAAGGAAATAGACATCTTCCGGCTTTTCACCTGAGAGCGTCCGCAGAGTATCAGGCTGCTTCCTGACTCCATATATTTCAGCATTCAGAGGGTTCAGAATCCTATCCAGCAGATCTTTTCCGGACTCAATGCGGATATCATTCAGATCCCCATACACCGGCCTGACAAATACTTCTCCGTATACATCGCCTAACTTCTCAAGTGGGAAATCTGTGAGAGACTTTTCGCCCGTATCGAACGGCTGCTCCATCTCATAGGCAAAGCAAAGATGGTCGCCCCGGCCGGCCGTATAGACCCTGCCGTTATATGTCAGGGATTCAAAGCCAAAGTCTACAGGGCTCGGCAGTTTATCCGTGTATGCATCAAATTCCTGCTGATACAATTCATCAAGCACGGCAGGCGTCAGCTTGGGCAAAGAGACCCCGCGATTTCCACAGCTGCATAACATCAGACAAGCGATACATTCAACCATTAAAAATACCCTCGTCATAAAATACCCCTTTTATCAATTCACATTTGGAATACTCATAAAGGGCTCCTTTTGTTGGTATGATTTGAGATTCGACACCTTAATTCTATCACAAGTGGATGCTCTTTTTTCATTCACTTGATAGGTGAAAAGCAATATTCAGTTAAAATACAGTAACAATGTGGCTTTCAGCCACTTTCACGGTACAACCGTGAATAATTCAGGTTTACATATACTTACAACTTTACATAAATGTGAAAATAAGCAATTATAAGAAACATAAAATTTTCCAAGTCTCCCTGCACAAGTTTTCACCTTTAAAAAGCCTGTCATTTCACGCAACATCATAGCAAGACATGATAATATTTATTTCTTTTCATCCAAGTAAACCTGCACCCTGTTCTGTATGATCTCACAGACAACACTTACATCCTTTTGGCCTGCAAAATAACTTTCTGTCTCCTCGGCAATAATACTCCGGATAATATCTTGCTCATAACTGCTTATTGTTACCATTCCAACAAGTGTGCGGAGCTCTTGCTTTCTCTCATCTGAAAGCTGGTATGTAACCACTTCCGATGTTCCGGGAATAAACTGGTTAAGTGTATGCTCCTCTGTCAGCTTCTCACTAATTGCATCAAACTTTTTTACAGATAACGGGAATTCTTTCTCTGTCCTTTCTTCACGCCATTTGTAATAAAACTGTAAGAACTCAAATGCGGCATCTTTATTTTTACTGTTCTTCGATATATGCAAAGTTGCCGCTCCATAAAAGTACACCGGCTCTCCATCCTTCCCCGGGAATCCCTTGAACACAAAATCGTCTCCATACTGAACAGCAAGCAAATTCTCTGCTTCTCTGAAGTCAATAAACACATCTTCCAGTCGAATTTCTCCTTCTTCCATAGGTAAAAACCAATCGTCATAATGATAGTCTTCATCGGAATGCAGTTTTTTGATTCTCTCCAATAAAGCTGCAAAGCTCTCGTTATCGAAATCAGCCTCTCCGGATGCAAAATCTACATATTCAGATAAATCGCCCATCAGACAATACGCAAGGACTTCCTGTTTTTGAAGGCTATTCGCTGCCTTAGTCTCCGGATGTTCCTCCAGCCACTGCAGAAACTCTCCTACTGTCCAAGCGGGATTAGTTCCCAGTAAAGAAGCCTTCCCGCCAAGTGAACGTACCGAAAAATGAATAGGCAACCCCAGTAACTCATTACCATCTTCGTAGAACCCGAGAATTCTTTCATTCATATCCTCAAGATTAATACCCGACCTTTGCAGATAGGGCAGCAAATCCTCCAGCACCTGCGCTTCTTTGTACTTCTGAAAAGCATCATAATTGTACGCCGCAATCAGATCCACTCTGTCTCCCGCAGCGATTCGAGCATTAAGGATATTCTCTTCATCACGCAAAGAAATATCTTTCGAAGAAACAGATTCTATCACAACCTGATACTCGCTGTTTTTCTTATTAAAATCAGCTACTGCCTCCCCATACCGTGACTGCATATCAAAGTCTATCATGCCTGACAGATATACTATTTTTCGTTCCTCTCCTTCTCCCTCATCTTTGGATGACAATACAATCAGTTCTACCGGCCTCATTTGATTGGCCAATTCCCAACTGATTATACGAATACTTCCTTCGTCATCTATCGTAAGATCGATGATATTTTCCTTATTGATGTTATAAGTGCTAAACTGACAAAGTTTAACTGCGCTGCCATTATCTGGTTCATATCGGCACAAATAGTCTCCATCTATATACAGAACTGATTTCCCGTCATCGCTGATGAATCCTGGCCCCTGAACCACTGAGATATCTGTCGTTCTGAAGGAATCAATATCAAGTACGGCCAGTCTGGTAGATTGGTCGGCACCCGTATAACTATAAAAATATTTTTTTCCAACCGCTGTTATATAGCCATTAAAGTGACTTCCCGGACAATCAAACACTTTAGCAAGAGACAGATCAGAATTTACCAGATACAATTTACTCTCGGAGAGCATACAAATTGTTTCGTCTGTCACTGCCATCCGGGAAATATTGTCTTCCGCCAACCAATCTAACGCCATACTTTCTCCGGTAGTATTCTGAGAATACTTATAATCAACAAGACTATATCCATCTGAATTTCTTAATAATACAAACAGTGTATCCCGGGAATCTCGATAAGCAATTAACTGAATTCCTTTTTTCTCAAAAGGAATCTCCACTATCTCTCCCTTACCGTTATTCACATTGCCATTATAGAGCTTGAACACGCCCTCTTTCGATTCACAGAACGCAAATGAATCCCTCACAAACTGAAAACACGAAACTTGAGGAATAATATCCGGTGTTATACACAAGTCGAGAAAAGATGCCTTATATGATTGCATTTCCTCAGTCGGTTGCTCGTTTCCGGAAGAAAGCCCCTCAGTTGTCACATTACTTTTCCCACATGCACATATACCCATAACCAAAATAAGCAATAAAATGGTGGTTGATATACTTCTGACTAACCTTATCATAGTAATATCCTTTCTCGACTCTCTAATTATGTTTTCACTGTCAGTTCACACTGTGAACTGTACGAATATCATCTTGAAAAAGTTTCTCTGCCCCACATGCGCAACGCCAGAGACTTTTGTGTACCTGTGTTTGATAAAGAATCTATCAGCCATTCAGGATAGTGTAATGTCATCCCGTACAAACTTCTCTATGTCTGCATTCATTCTCCTCATCGGACGCAAACGCAGGCATCGGAGTTACGCACAACAGGGCAACTAACAACCCCATAATAGTTAGCTGCTTCATCTTCTTCCCTCTTTTTCCTTTGCCCTGCATAGAGATTTTGTCTCTGTGCCTAAATCCTCTGCTAGAGTTTATGACGGTACATCGGAAACCGGCTTATAAGTGTCCGTAACTTGTTTTTCTTCAATCGTAGTTCTATTAAATATGATTGTCAACTCTGCAATGGACTCCCATTCATATTATCGCAGTCGTCTGCAAAAGGAGCCTGTTTCTACCCCGGTGTCAGGCGCCGCGCCTCAATGACAATTGTCATATTACTTAATCATTAGTATATATCATATTCTATTTTTGTCAAACATTATTTTATTGTTCGCAATATTGACTTTTCATGTTTTTACACATAAAAATAATCAAAAGGCGGTCATAAAAATGTCAAACAGAAACATATTACAAAATGGCGTTGCCGACCTGCTGATTC
>JAEDDX010000127.1 GCA_016293615.1 Acetatifactor sp. | reverse complement strand
ACAGGCAGAGTATCTCTGCCTGTTTTTTGTTTGAAACACTTCCGCGCGGGCATACTGATTAAGAGTATGTTTAGCCTGATACATGATGGGGCGGAAGGGACAGAAAGTATGGATGGAAATCACAGAGAAAACTTAAGCGGCAGTTTGCGAGAGGATAAACAGCAACTGGACACCCTGTTGCAGGTGAATAAAAGCTTTGACATCATCAGCCGGGAGATACAGATCGGCGGGAGAGAGGCCTGCATGTATCTGATCGACGGGTTCTGCAAGGACGATCTGATGCAGAAACTCCTGCAGTATTTTCTGGATCTGACCCCGGATAAGATGCCGGAGGATATGCAGGGCATCTCCTTGCGGTGTACGCCCTATGTGGAAGTGGATGTCGAGGAAGATCTGACAAAAATGACGGATGCGGTTCTCTCCGGAATGTTTCTTCTGTTGATCGACGGCTTCACGAAAGGCCTGCTGATTGACTCGAGAACTTATCCCGCAAGAGGGGTGGAGGAGCCTGAGAAGGATAAGTCGTTAAGAGGCTCCCGGGATGGGTTTGTGGAAACGATTGTGCACAATACAGCCTTGATCCGCCGAAGAATCAGAAGTCCAAAGCTTTGCATGGAGATGAAAAATGCCGGTCAAAGCTCCAAAACGGACATCGTCCTGTGCTATCTGGAGGACCGGGTCGACACATCACTTCTGTCGGAGATTCAAAGGAGAATCGACCATATACAGGTCGACTCCCTGGTGCTGAATCAGGAGTCTTTGGCGGAATGCCTCTATCAGCGCAAATGGTACAATCCGTTCCCAAAATTTAAGTTCACGGAGCGCCCGGATACGGCCGCAGCACAGATTCTGGAGGGAAACCTTGTGATTCTGGTGGACAACTCACCCTCCGCCATGATACTGCCCACCACGGTCTTTGATGTGCTGGAGGAGGCGGATGACTTCAACTTTCCGCCTATTACTGGCTCCTATCTGCGGATCGCCAGACTTTTGATTACACTGATGACCTACTTTACGACGCCGACCTTTCTGCTTTTGATGAATCATAAGGCATGGGTGCCGGAGTGCTTTTCCTTTATCCTGCTCAAGGAGACCCCGAATCTGCCGCTCATCTGGCAGTTTCTGATCCTGGAGCTTGCGATTGACGGACTGAAGCTCGCGGCAATCAATACGCCGAACATGCTAAGCACTCCCCTGAGTGTCATGGCCGCCCTGGTGCTGGGTGAGTTCTCCGTCAACAGCGGATGGTTTTCGGCTGAGGTGATGCTTTATATGGCGTTTGTTGCAATCGCAAACTATACGCAGCAAAACTATGAGCTGGGATATGCACTGAAGTTTTTCCGGATCCTTAATCTGATACTGACACAATTGTTCGGCTTGATTGGTTATCTGGCAGCGATTGTTTTTGCCCTGGTCTCCCTGGGATGCAATCACACGATCTCACGAAACAGTTACCTGTATCCGCTCATTCCCTTTGATTGGAACAGGCTGAAAAACCGTATCATCCGGCGAAGACTTCCGGGGTCGCTACGTTTCGACAGGGATTCCGGGAAGGAATGACCTGTGCAAACCGAACAAAAAGGCGTATTTTGTACGATAAAAGAGATTGAACGGAGAACGCACATGTGATAAGATATAGTAATCAATACTACATGCGAGTTTTGATAAGGACTATATGATTGCGGAGGATAGAATATGTTTCAGATTGTAACGGATTCTACGGCTGATCTGCCGAAGGAATATGTAAGGGAGCATGGCATCGATGTGGTATCCCTGAGCTATATCATGGACGGAGTCACCTATGGCAAAGAGCTTGAGATGGATACGAAGGAATTCTATGACAGGATGCGTGCCGGCAACATGCCCACCACTTCACAGGTAAATCCTGAGGAAGCAAGAGAATTCCTTGAAAAATGTCTGGAGAAGAACACGGAAATTCTCTACCTGGCTTTCTCTTCCGGCTTAAGCGGAACCTATTCGAGCGCCTGCATCGCAGCGGAAGAATTAAGAGAAGAACATCCCGAAGCCAACATCATAGTCATCGACACCCTGAGTGCCTCCCTGGGCGAAGGACTGGTGGTGCATAAGGCAGTACGCCTTAGGGACGAGGGCAGGAGTCTGGAGGAAACAGCGGAGTGGATCCGTACACATCTGAAGAATTTTGTACACATTTTTACCGTTGATGATCTGTTTCACCTGCACAGAGGCGGTCGCGTGAGCAAGGCGGCGGCAGTGCTCGGCACCCTCGTCAGCGTCAAACCCAAGCTTCATGTGGACGACGAAGGACACCTGATTCTCATCGATAAGGTCAGAGGACGAAAAAAGGCTTTAAAAGCGTTGGTAGACTATATGGCCGAGAAGATGGGCACCTGGGAGCAGGAGAATCGGGAGGATACGATCATGATCAGCCACGGCGATGCTCTTGAGGACGCCGAATTCGTACGGGATCTGATCCGCGAGCAGTTTGGCATTGAGAATTGTGTGATAGAGTATGTCGGACCGACCATCGGCGCCCATTCCGGCCCCGGCACCATCGCATTGTTTTTCATGGGCGAGAGCAGATAGGAGCAGGGAGCATCGTCTGCCTGATGGGGCTGCAGATGCTGCCTCCGTCGTTTGACTGAAACGATACCCGATACCCGCCCGTGCAGTAAAACAGCAACAAGCCCACGGGATTGTTGTACTACTGTGCAACAAATACAAATAAACTCGAGAGGATTGTTGTAATTAAGCCTCGAGAATCATGTGATGGGAAGAAAATTGCAACAATTCACATAGTTTATCGAAAAATGGATGCAACCATGTGCAACAAAATCAGTGAAAAATAAGCAATATCATGTAATTGCCGGCTGAAGCAGAGCGCGAAGAGCCGGAATTGTAACAATTGCAAACGACATGAGATCCGGGGACAGGGCAGCCCCGGAT
>JAEDDX010000126.1 GCA_016293615.1 Acetatifactor sp. | reverse complement strand
CTATATGCAAAAAGTAAGGACGGTAATTTGTATCAAAATTACCGTCCTAATATGGTTGCGTGGGAAGGATTCGAACCAGCGACCTCCGGGTTATGAGCTGCGGTTGACATAACTTTTCTGGCAAATAATCTGGCTTTTGCCGCCTTTTCACGGCGTTTTGCAGCTCTCCGAATCCACTGAAATCTGCCCAATCCACTGTGTGCTAACCCCGTATGGGTCAAAACATGGGTCAAAAATGTGGTCTTGCTATGGGTCAGCCAAACAGGAAGCTTTCACCGCCGAATTTGGACTTACGACACATTCAAGACCACTTTGAGTTCAATTTTCCGAGGGTTGCGTTGACCCGATTTTCGAGAGGTTTTTAACCTCCTGTTTTCGAGCCACACTCCAGTACTGAGAGGTTTTCTTCCTCTGCCGGTAATCTCCTGCCCCGGTTCCAACATGGGTCAAAAACATGGGTCTGGTCATTTTCCTTTGCCCAGAGCAAAACCCATATCCCACCCCAAGGTGTCGTGATTGTACCATAGTTTTCAAGAATTGCAAGTCTTTTCTTCCCAAAAGAAACTGCCGCCGGACGGCATCGTCTGATACCACCCGGCGGCAGCTAACAATACGAAATTAACAAATATAACCCTAGGGAAAATGAATCTACCGCAGGAATGACTATACCCCTACCAGTTGCTCTAACTTCATGGCCTCAAAGCACTCCTGTTCAATTTTACAGTTGTGCTGAAGCATATATTGCAGAATTGGCTGGTATTCTGCCAAGGTGGGTGACGTAATTGTTTTTCTGTCCGCCTCGTCCAGTGGTCTGAAATGTCCCGCATGATGGCACTGTCGTAACGTATTCAAATCCATTTCCAACGGTTTAAATGGAATACCTGTTTTATCCTTCAGATTCTCCAATATCAAGAAACCATACGGATCAAGATCGCCCTTGTGAAAGTATCTGGCCTCCGGTTCGAGCTCATACAATTTCTTCAAAAGATTGGTACGAACCGTATTCAAGAATCCCCCCAGGTAGATGATTGCACCTTGACTCTCTTTCGTGTCATGATAGGTTGTCAAGTTTTCCACCGAGATAACCCTTCCACTTGGTACATGAATCTGTTCAATTTCATCCAATGCATCAGAAGATATAGCAACACCTCCACGAAACATATCGGTCGAAATGCACTGTCCCCGACAACTAATTTGCCAGTCGCCCTTTATGTACACGTAACCGGGATTGCTGATCAGATTGTACTGTGCAAGCACCGTTTCCTTCTGCCCAACACCGTCACCGTAATCCAGAAGAATCCTAGTGATAGGATTCAATATGCTTTGCAGGCGTTTAGAATCATGGAACACCATTTCAGAGAAATTCCGAATATACGTTTCTTCGGTCAGCTTCTCAATGTTTACCAAGGCCCACAACACATCTTCAAGGAGCTTCATATCCTTGGCCAATCCATATTCGATGTCTTTTCTCTGCGCAATTCGATCCAGCATAGCAACACAAAACCTTCCCGCAAGGGTTTCAGGTTGGTTGACATACTTCCCAAGAAGATTCTTCTGCACTGCCCACAATTCCGTTTTGGGAGTCCTATTAAGGAAGTGGTAGATTTTCGGCAGCGCAGATTCCAGCAGTTCAATTTTCGTGAAATATCCCTGTTGGTTTTTGCTGCACTGAACAAATCCCCAGCTTATCAAATGGTGGATTGCCGTTTCGATATCATTATGGGCATCACTTAATGGCTCCTTATACTCCGGGAATTTTGCGGTAATCGAAATAGATGCCTTGCGTGTATTGTTGTTCTCGGGATCTTTTTTCTCGTGGCTATCAATCAGCCATGTAAGGATCTGTTCTTCATGCCCCATCATCACTCACCTCCAAGTAAAAAGGTGCAATGGAATTCCTGCTTCCACTTTTGACGATGGAGTATGTAACATCGCACATTGGCTGAATTGCAGATGCTTTCTCAACCGTAGTAATGAGCAAAACCTGAAGATTCATCTGTCGGAACATCTTCATCATAGGCTTGATTCGGTCGCTGGTCATTTTACTGAACGCTTCATCCAGCAAGACCAGTCGGATACTGTTCTCACACTTCTGATAGATTTGAAGCAGGGATGCACAAATTGCAATGTAGAAGGGTGCCTGATTCTCACCGCCACTGCTGTCTTGGCTAACCTTGGATAGCGGCACGGTTTCGCCAGTTTTCGTATTGGTGATTATGATGTCATAATCCAAGTAATGACGGTAATCAACCAGCTCAATCATTTGCCTGTCAGCGCGCTTTCCCTTCTGCCGCGCCTCAGCCGTTTCCCTGGCTGCGCTAAGAATCCGTTCTACAAATTCATCGATCTGAGCTTCATACGCCTGATCACTCATCGCAACCATGTTGAACATGGACTCTTCCTGCGTCATTTGCTCATTCTGATCGCTCATGATCAATGCATAGATTCTGCCATTTTCAGGATCCTGGCTTTCTCTTACTTGGAATTGATACATTTCTTCGCCATAACGCAATTCCTGCATGATTCTGCTCAATTCACGGAACTGCCTGCGCGCATTCCGGATATCATCCTTCATCCGATAAAGAATGTCCTTGCGAAATCTCTCCCGGCACCGTTCCTTTGCTCTCTGTAAACTTGCAGAATAACGTTCCAAATCGATCTGAACTAACTGGTCATGCTGCGCCCTAAACAAGTCTATATTGCCAACGAAGCCATCGGCACAGAGGACATTCCTGAACTGCCGGATAAGGATCAGCTAATTCTGGTATACTGCCGTAGCGCTAATCGGAGTAAGCAGGCATCTGAAAAGCTGGTGAAACTGGGCTACACCAATATTGTGGAGATCGGTGGAATCAACAGTTGGCCCGGTGAAACGGTCACAGGCAATAGGTGATAAAATCACGGAAAAAAGAACAACTACCGGATATAATGAACCCAAAAAAGAAAACAGGAGGACTTCAATATGTCTGCTATCAATGTAAATAGAAACAATTTCAATCAAGAGGTTTTGAACTCGGACAAACCCGTCCTGATGGATTTCTGGGCTCCCTGGTGTGGTCCTTGCCGCATGGT